>CAZHLC010000446.1:0-4342 GCA_964532545.1 uncultured Leptospiraceae bacterium
AGAAGGGGGTATCAAAATCAATTTCGAACTTCAGACCATTGAGAATGGTATTCTTATTGAAAACCA
Source organism: uncultured Leptospiraceae bacterium (assembly GCA_964532545.1). GTDB lineage: Bacteria > Spirochaetota > Leptospiria > Turneriellales > CAZHLC01 > CAZHLC01. The sequence continues at coordinate 67 of CAZHLC010000446.1, forward strand.
GGCTGCGATTATTGGCTGGTGAGCTTAATCTGCTCTGCAGGGTGACCGTGGCCTCTTGTTGCTGCCCAGTGGCCTGCAGGTTAAAAGAAAAAGCGTTTGATGAAGAAAGGTTGTCGGGAGTGAACCGGTCAATGCAGGTTCGGTGTTTGGCAATGAGTTCAAGGTCTTCAACGTCATCGAAGCGGCAGAATGACAGACCTAAAATACAGATCATGGCCATAATACAGCGCATGTGACATAATCTTTTCGCCTTCTGGGCGGGGCAATAGTTTTTAAATGCAACGTCGTTGACTCTGTTGACACAAAGTGAACATAACTGTCTGTCTAATTTTCATTTTCACAATGAGTGTAATTGAAAGTGTGGGGGCAGATCGGCTTTGCTGTGGTATCAAGAGTGATATGTTGTAAGGAGAGATATTATGAAACTCGATAAACCCGTTGCTATCTGCAATCTGAAGCGAACTCCGTTTGCACAGATTATGAAGGCACTTGGTGATGCGCCTGCGCACCATCTGGGGCTCAAGGTTGCAGAGGCTATACTTAAAGATTCAGGTTTGAAAAAAGAAGATATTGATGGCGTGATTGTGGGTGAGGGCTTTCCCATGGCTCCCAATTCGGCGCGCGTTATCTCAAGTCTGCTTGAGCTACCTGATGAAATTCCTGCGGTGACTGTGAACCAGAACTGTGTATCGTCAATTGAAGCGGTTGCTGAATCAGCCAGACGCATTCTTATCGGTGAAGGCGATGTGTTTCTTACCCTTGGTGAAGAATCACAGACTATGATGCCCATCTATGTTAAGGGCGCCCGCATGAATAAAAAAACCAATTCACTGACAAAACTGAATAAGGTACTCGATGCCGGTGAATTGCCCGAAGGCGTAGAAATGCGCGATGCCCTTGAAGACGGCCTTGGCGATGGCGAAACCAGCTATGGTATGCCTGTTACAGCTGAGCTGGTGGCTCAAAACTATGAGCTAAAACGTGAAATGCTTGATGACTTTGCCTACCAGAGTTTCAAGCGCGCCTACGATGCCACCACTGAAGGTCGATATGACAAATGGCTTGTACCTGTTGATGACCTTGATAAAGATGAAGCGGTTATGCTGCGCAAGGGTATCGTAGAAAACCCCGACCGTATGAAAAAAGCCATGCTGCTGTTTGATAACCCCATTATGAAATGGGATGAGTTCAAGTCTAAATACGGCAAAGATCTTGATAAAGTGGGTGACCCCACTACGACCATCTTTAACGCCTGCGCCCGTTCAGACGGTGCTTCAGGGGCCATTGTCTGCTCGGTTGAAAAAGCCAAAGAGCTTGGTCTGACGATTGACGCGCTTGTTACTGGCTGGTCAATGAAGGGTGTAGACCCCAATGATATGGGTATTGGTCAGGCTGAGGCCAGCCTGCAGCTGCTTGAAGATGTGGGCAAAAAAGTTGAAGATATTGATCGTATTGAGATTCATGAAGCGTTTGCTTCAACAGCCAGTGGTGCCCTTGAAGAGATCAAAAAGCGCACCGGCTTTGACTGGCAGTCTGCCTTTAAAGACGGCAAGATTAACCCCAATGGGGGCTCAATTGCCATTGGTCACCCCTTCGGCGCTACAGGCATTCGCCTGATGTGTAATGCGGCCATGGCTATGGAAGAAGACAGTTCGGTAAACAGTGTTCTGATTACTGCCTGTGCTCATGGCGGTATTGCTGGTGCTATGCTGCTTGAGCGAGCCAATTAAGCTCAGACTCTAAGAAATCAGCAGCCCCGGTTCGGGGCTGCTTTCTTGTTATTTCCAAGCTCTAAAAAATATTGTCATTTGGTAAGCATTATGCTTCATGTCTTATCATGAAAGCATTTCGTATTATTTTCTTTTGTGTGGTTTTGCCGGTTTCAATGGCGGCGATTTCACTCACAATCTGGCAGGGTAGCGGTGCCCTGACTCATCTAATTGCTGAGAACCAGCTGCTGTTCTCAATAATATTTCTGCTGATACTGGGGCATATGGCCATGGCTTCAATGAGCATCAGCTTTCATCGTCATCATACCCATGGGGGCATAACCCTCAATGGCTTTGTTGATATCACCATGCAGACCATTCTGTGGCTGGTTACCAGCATGAACATGGCAGACTGGGTTGCGATTCACAAGGTGCATCATAAACATTCAGATAAACCCGGTGACCCCCACGGACCCATTGCCAGGGGTTTCTGGCATTCGCTTTTGCTGGGCTGGGTTGATTACAACAAGGGGCGCCGCCTGCCAGAGGTCATGGCCGTAAGAGAAAAAATAGAGCAGGGCCCCTTAGAGCGCTTTTATCATCAGAACCCCATTGCTGGCCCTTTTCTGCTTGGCTCGATTTTTATCGTGCTGTTTGGTATCGAGTTAGCCCTGATCTACACTGTTTGTTGTATTTTGCTATCACCGCTATTTGCTGTAGGCGGCGTTAATACTCTCGCCCATTGGTGGGGATATAAAAATCATAACAGTCATGATAACAGTCGTAATCTGGGTTTTATACTTCCGGTGAATATGTTCGTCTGCGGAGAGATGGATCATAACAACCACCACGCCCACCAGAAGTCGGCCAGTTTTCGCCATCGCTGGTTTGAGTTTGACCTTGGTTTTGTTTATATTCATATTTTGAAGTTTCTCGGCCTTGCCAGAATTAAATTTGCTTTTTCACCTGCTACAATGAAGGCTGAGCTGAGCCGTAAGTGGTTGCAGACTCTTGAAAAAAATGCTGAACTGAAAGAGCGCCTGCATGTGCTGGCCTCAGAACTGAAAATGAACAGCTCTGCTCTTAAAGAAAACATCAGCGATAAGATTGCGGGCAAGCGTATCAAGCTGAGTCGACAACTTAACGATTTTAAACGCGAAGTATTTATTGTTATGCGCGCCAATTACAAGTTTGAGCGGGCTGCCCGTTAGGCTCGATGTCTTCTGCCACCATGCCCACTGTTCGTAACGCTAAGTTCAGTTACGAGCAATTCAGAAGTACACCCGGTAGTCACTACTTTGGCGACAATGTATTTGCTACTCATTTCATGAATGCTATGCATGTGATCGTACCCCTGGGTGAGCGCTTCTTCATTCGCAGTGTCAAACCCTTTGCCGGGCAGGTTAAAAGCGAAGAGCTGAAAAAAAGAGTAAAAGCTTTTATCACACAAGAAGCTCTGCATGATCGTGAGCACGTACGTTTCTGGCAGGCCCTTGAAGAAAAGGGCTACAATGTAAGTATCTTTGCTGATTTTTATCAGAAAACGGCCTTTGAGATGTTGCAACCTCTGCTTGAGAAGCTCTTTGGCAAGAAGCTTGCGCTATCTACTACCGTAGCCCTTGAACATTATACCGCCCTGGGGGCGGCCCGGGCCCTTACACCCGGCTCGCCACTGCTTGAGAGTATGCACTCTGAAATTCGCGAGCTGATGCTTTGGCATGCGGTTGAAGAAATTGAACACAAGTCTGTGGCCTTTGATGTTCTCAAAGAAATAGATGACGATTATCTGTTAAGAGCCGCTGGTTTTTTTCTCGGAACCTTTTTTCTTAATCTCTATGGTTTTATCGGTGCTGCCATCTTTATGGCACAAGATAAAGAGTTCTCAATTTTTGACTTGCCCCGGCATTTCAATGATATGGCAAAACTCATGCGGGCCCGTTTTGATGCTGAGAACCTGATTAACCTGCTTAAATATCTTGAGCCTGACTTTCACCCAGACAATGAAGATCAAAATCATTTGATTGAACCTTACCTCAAAAAGCTTGAGGCTGTTTCTTAAAAGCTCTGATGAAAAAGAAACTCATCAAAAGAATTTTTATTCTAGCAGGCCTCGTTAACATTGGGGGCATACTGTTATTCAGCAAGTTCTTTACCAACGACTATCTAACCCAGGTTAATGCCCAGACTTTCTCGAATCTTTCACTGGTGCTGATTATGATCTGGGGGGCTGCCTATATTGTTGTGGCAGGTCAGATTTCAAAGGTGCCGGCACTGTCATTGGTGTTTGCCATTGAAAAAGCAGTTTATGTTTTCGATTATGTAAGCTGGTTGCAGAGTACACCCTATTCGCTGGGGGCCATCTGGCAGCATGATCTGCTAACAGGTACGTTTTACGCAGTTTACGGGTTAAATGATCTACTGTTTGGCGTCTTTTTTCTTGTGGTGTTTTTTCAATTCACTTTCAGGTCAAAAACCTAAGATCGCTGCCTGTTTGCAGTGACACCGAAAGACAGAAAGTAAGCTGTGTGTTTAACAAACTTCATCATACGTGCTTTTGAGTCGCCATC
>CAZHLC010000447.1:0-4330 GCA_964532545.1 uncultured Leptospiraceae bacterium
TGCCAGTGAGATCACGACGTATATTTGCATAGCCCAGTGAGGCGCTTTGTGAGAGCTTATTGATGGGTAAATAAGCGGCCTTTACCCATTCAGCCATCTCAGAATCGCCGCTTACTTTTGAAATGGCATTTGGCAAAAGTAATTTAAGCTTATTTTCGGTACCATCAACGTGAGCTGAAGTCTCAAACGAGTAGGCGACGATCAGATTCTTATGATATTGCATTTCACCTGAGAGTGTCTTTTTTTTCGCAAACCTGTCTTTTTCTGGTTCTACAAAAAATTGATCAAAGTAAATTGCCTTCGCCGATGTTCCGCGCAGGCTTTGTAGAAAATTTGCATAGTATTTCCATGAAAATGGATAACCTTGAAGGCGATTAATCGAAGTGTTGTCGATGCCAACAATTCTGATCGCGGGGTGAACAGGGTGAATCTGCTCATGGCGCTCTACGGGCCCTGTTATTTCAACTGCCCCCATTCTCTCTACAGTTTCGGTATTGGGCTCAGCACATTGTTGCGATTGTATCAGAATACTTATTTTCTTGCAGGCCGTCACAGTGAAGCCTAAACATATAAAGGTCAGAATTAGCTTTAATCTCATATAATAAGCAAATTGGTTTGTTAAAAAGTATGTCAACCGCGAAAACTGGGTTTGGCTGAGGCGATCAGCTGCGGCCTCGGTAAAATCAAAAGAAGACCTTACTTAGCCACCAGTTCTTCTTCTACAGGTGCCTGTTTTTTTCGGATCGGCTGCAGGGTTACCCTTTGACCATTAAGAACCGAAGTGCCGATCAGACCGTCGCGCATGTCGTTATCAAGCAGGCTGTTGATATTGGCCCCTTTGCGTGTGGTGGCAAAGTTCTGCCGGGTATTGTTCTTCTGCTGGCCAAAGCCATGAGGTATCGACACGACTTTTTTACCAATGTTTTCACTTATCTCAGCCTCAATTTCAAGGCTGCCCATATCAGAGGTCAGCTTAACCAGTTCACCATCGTCTATGCCCAGGCGCTGGGCAGTCTCAGGGTGAATCATGGCGGTGCAGAGGTTACGTTCGCCGGCCAGTTTGGGCAGGTTGTTCATCCATGAATTGTTCATACGCAGATTGCGGCGGCCAATTAAATAGAGAGTATCTGGGTCATCATCATTCTCAACCATGAAGCGGGCCTTGACCCGGTAAAGGTCTTTTAACATCAACTCGGGCGCCAGGTGCACTTTTTTATCATCAGTGAAAAGCCGCCCCGGCAGCCTGGGCTGCAATGGCCCAAGATCTATGCCATGGGGCTGCTCTTTAACTTTGGCAAGATTCAGTTTATCAGAGAAGGGGTTAAACTTGTCACCATGGGGCCCCATGCGAATACCAAAATCGAGCAACCGATCTACGTTGAGATAGTTTAAAAACATCTTTGAAAGATCTGCAAAAATATCAAATTGAGCGCCCACCGGGTTCAAACGTGAAATCAGTTCAATAAAAATCTCGGCATCGCTGCGGCTGTCAGCTGGTCTGGGCAGCACGGCCTTGTTGTACTTGAGATAGTTGCGAATACCAAGCGAAGGAAAGACAATATCCATATGGTCTTTTTCGAGGGGAACCAGAGGCGGTAAGATGATATCTGCATGGCGGGTGGTCTCGTTCAGGTAGATATCAACGGCAACCATGAAATCAAGGCCGGCAAAGCCCTTATCAATGGCCTCACCCTGGGGTGTTGACATCACCGGGTTGCCGGCAATGGTTATCATACCCTTGATCTGGCCTTCGCCGGGGGTGTTCAACTCTTCAGCCAACACCGCTACCGGAAATTCTCCCATAACTTCGGGAACCTTACTGACCCGGCTGCGAAAGGCATCATAGCTGCCCTTGCCGGTCACATTGGCAAACATATCGGCAATGTCGAAGGCCGGGTTGGTGAACATCATGCCGCCCTCGCGGTCGAGGTTACCCGTGAGTATATTGATCAGGGTACACAACCAGATGTTCATTACCCCAAACTCATGCACCGAGGCGCCTACACGTGGGTAGAGTACGGCCCGCTCTGCTTTGGCAAATTCACGGGTAAGTTCTTTTACATCGAAGGCCTTGATGCCGGTAATCTCTTCAGTGAGTTCAGGGGCAAAGTCGCGTACCAGCGGCTCAATCTTTTCAAAGTCTCTTACAATACCCTTTAAGTGGGCCAGATCAACCAGGTTCTCGCTGAACAGCACATTGAGCATTGAAAGCAGCAGCAGCGGGTCAGTACCGGGAATAATTGAGTGGTATATGTCTGATATCTGTGCGGTTTCGGTTTTGCGCGGATCAATCACGGCCAGCTTGCCACCGCGGCCCTGTATTTCGCGCAGGCGCTTTTTTACATCGGGGGCAGTCATGATACTGCCATTTGAGGCCAGCGGGTTGGCGCCCAGCATCAGCATAAAATCAGTGCGCTCAATATCAGGAATATTGAACATCAGCATGTGGCCAAACATCTGGTAAGAGGTGAACATGTGGGGCCACTGGTCTAAGCTCGAGGCTGAATAACGGTTTTTTGTGCCCAGAATCTGGTGTAGCACGGTAGCATAGAGCACGGTGCCGGTATTGTGTACTGAGGGGTTGCCAATATACATACCAATGGCATCTTTACCGTGGTTCTGTTGAATGCGGCGAAAGTTAGTCACCACCTCATCAAGAGCTTCTGACCAGCTGATCTCTTGCCAGCCGGTGGCAGTCTTTTTCATGGGGCGCCTGAGGCGGTCGGGGTCGTTATAAAGTTCGGCCAGGGCCGGGGCCTTGGGGCAGATGTGGCCGCGGCTCATCACATCTTTTTTATCACCAAGGATTTTCTCAATTTTATTGTTATTGGTGCGCACCTCAATGCCACAGTTCGCTTCGCAGAGGGTACAGGTATAGTAACTTGTTTTTAACGACATACGATAATTTAATGTATGCCTACAGCCTGTGAAGGAGATTATTTAAAGCCCAGTTTCTGGGCTTTTTGCATACCCGTGGCAAGTTTAAACAGAGTACAGTTCTTCTCATCACGATCGTACCGTATGCGGCTGGGGTGCTGCTTATTATCAAGCAGGCGGTAATTGCTGATTTCAAGCTGTTTTTGTCTTAATTGAATTTTGCCCTGAGGGTAGGTGAGAGGGCCCACTTTAACTCTGAGTTTCGAGTTGAAGGTTGTAAGTTCAAAGCACTGCCCCTCACCCCACGAGCCATTCATGGGTCTGGGGCTGTTCATCTCAATTTTTTTGCCATTTATTTTGAGGCGCACTTTACCCTGAAACAGATAGTAGCTCAGCTTTTTAAGCTTATGAAATGAATTACTGCCAGAAATCAACATGCGACCAATGAAGACCCGCTTGTTGTTCAGCTTTAACCACTTATTGCAGGCCTTAAGGCTCTCAACCCGCAGAGGCGCCAGATCAAATTCTTTTTTATTGGGCTGGCGTTTACGGCTGATGCGTATGTTACAGTTGAAGCTGCCTTTTTCATCTTTGGCTTTAACTGTAATACGGGCCTTGCCCTCAACATAACCACGTGGCTGAAACTTCGCTTTTTTGATATAGACCTCAAGATGCTGGCCCTTGTAGTGGTACTTTTCGGCAGCCAGCGGGGTGAGACCGGCCATTAAGGCTAATAGAACAAAAGATTTCACAGGCATATAATAGTCATCACATTTTAGCTGGCAAGTTTTAATTCAGGGCCGCTGGGCACTGACCAAATAATAACTATAGCGCCAGCGTGCCATACCCAGTAGAGGGGCCAGCAGGGGCGCCCAGACGTTTTCGCGCTGCAGGCGGCTTAACTTCTTCTTTTTGAAGAGATTCAGAACAAAGAACTTCAAACTCACAAAGGGAATATGTAACACTGAGGGAGCGATGCGCCATGAAATATCTTCAAACACTATGTCAGTGAAACCTGCCTTCTCAAGCTCTGCTCTAAGACTGCCTATTTCTGCAAACTCGTCAATTTTCCAGAAGCGGCAGATGGCCGAGTAAATCTTTTTTAATAAACCCTTCATGGGGCGCAGGTCTCTGCGCAGACCATCGGCGATGACCAGTCGTGAGCCCGGTTTCAGCAGTCGATACATTTCTTTGACAAAGTCGGCCTTGCCAGCCCCACTGGCATAGCACATACTCTCAATGGCATAGGCCCCGTTAAAGCTCTCTGCCTTCATCTTTGTGTTGGTATAATCGGCGATCTTAAAAGACAACGACTCGTGGTAGCGAAAACCGCTCATACTGCGGGCCCGCTCAAGCTGCCAGGGTACGATGGTAATGCCGGTAATATGGGCCAGCCCAAGGCGGTCAGCCATGTAGCGGGCGCTGGCGCCCACCCCACAGCCGGCATCTAGCA
>CAZHLC010000448.1:0-4329 GCA_964532545.1 uncultured Leptospiraceae bacterium
AGGGGGCGTACCGTAATCTGGGCCGCATCACGCTGGTAGCCCACAAGGGGGGCATAATCAGGTGCCAGTTTTTTGGGGGTTTCAGCATTGGCCAGTTGGCTTAGAAAATTGGCCATCACCAGGGGGCGATTGAGGCGCAGTGTTCGACCACTGGCCCCCAGGTTCTCATAGCTGGCCTGCTCAGCTTCTGTACGCATGGTTTCGAAGCTGACGGTTTTATAAAAATCAAAATATTTGAGAGTAACACTGTAGGGGTACTCGGGGGGAATTACTGCGCTGAAATAACGGCCAGTTAGAACCATCAAGGTGTTTCGTTATAGAATTCAAAGGCGCTAAACTCAAGGCTGCGTCTCATGTCACCCTCATAGATAATCTGCTGTTTTTTAAAGGGTTCATTGTAGTTCTGCCAGAGCCAGCGCGCGGCCCTCGTCATGGTAGCTGGTCGGGCTGTGGCCAGTGGTTGCCCGCAGGGCTTTGCTGCAACTTTGTTTTCTTCGGGCAATTGCCCCGCAGCAATTCGGGGTAAAAAAAGAATCTGCATCTGCATTTTTTTTGAAAAGCATACATCGCCCAGTTGAAATTTCAGATTAAACTCATCAACCTGAACTTTACGGTATGACATGCTGAGGCCACCATAATTGGGGGCTGGCTGGCCAATCTGGTCAACCCGGCGATAAGAGCGGTAATCAGCAACATTGCGCGTTGTGGTTGAAACCACCGGCCCCACGGGCACCCGCAATAGAAACAATTGATAGGGCGTTTTCACAACCAGGGCACCTCGCTGGCTGGGCCGAAAGGCAGCTTTACGAAAACTCAGCTCTAGCTTTTCGATTGAAATATCTTGTACCTTTTTACGATGGTCAAAACTGCTGCAGCCAACCAGCAGCAGAAAAAGCGGTAACCATTTCATTGAAGATTTAGCGAACCAGTTTAACGATCATCTCAAGCTTTTCGGCCACATCCATAACTTCTTGAATGCGGTTCTTGTTGATGATCAGTGCTGTGGGTGAGAGTTCTTTGCGAACAATTTTCTTACCCTTGATCTGGCCCAGCAGCAGCTCAGTCAACTTGGCATCAGAGGTTTCAAGCAGAACAACCCCCTCTTCGATGGTGACGATGGGCAGGTCTTCGCTCCAATCAGAGATAAGAAACATAAGGTTCTGGGGAATCTTATTTTTTGAAACCTCTTGTAGAAACTCAAGAAACTGGTTAACCTGATTGCCCAGCAGCAGACCTGTCTGCAGTGAATCTTTGGTTATCTGAAAATGATAAACCCTGTCAAATTCTTTCAGATCAGTAAACGATTTCAGCAGGTGCACGCCAAATATCGAGAGCTTATCATCCATCGCCACCAGTGAAGCATCAGGGTTAATAATAACTGCCCCGGCCGAATTCTCACTGGTGATGTCTTCACCAAAGAAATAATGACGGCCCAGCTCAGACAGTCTGATAAACCGACGGGGATACTCAACCTCGAGCAGACCGAAGATGTGCATATAGAACATGGCCGAGACAATCGACCCTCTAAATTCAAGGTAAGATGTTTTAAAATTGCGTACCCGAAAGCCCGGTGATAAAATAACCCATTCTCTGATCAGTTCAGCTACCAATACCTTGGTAAAGATACCCTTAGTTGATGATACCACCTGAACAATACGGTCTAGAATGTTGCGCCGATAAAAAGGAATATCAATAGGTAGAAAGACTTCATTGCCCACCATGCGCTTCTCAGCTGAGATGGCCGTTTCTTCTATAAGATCTTTAAGCAGACCCAGAGGTTCTCTTTTGAGAAATTCTTCATAGTTTTCTTTCAGAACAATGTTTTCACCGCGCAGATCAATTAAATCAAAGATCTTCAGAAAGGGCAGAATAATCTCAATCTGGTGAACCTGGCTTTTTTCCATAAATAGCCGAAGATCCATCTCGAGCAGGCTCGATTCTGATTTTTTCATATCAGCCTGTTTGATTTTTTCAGACTGGGCAAGAGTCAGACCCTTGTTTGAGATAAACAATAAGAGCTTTTTAATGTTAAGAATGAAATCGAGTTGATTGCAGATAGTGCGCTCACCCAGCTCTTTTACACCCTCAGATTTGAGAAAAATCGGATTGGTTTTCAGGTAATTGAAAATTTCGATGGGTAAAACCAGAACTCTGACAAAACGGTCATCGATAAAATAGATGTCGCGCAGCACAAACATCTCATGCAGTTTGCGCAGAGTCTTTTCAACAGCCAGCTTCTGCTCATCACAGGTTATGCGGGCCGCATGAATTTCTAAAATACCACCATTTGAGAAGGCTTCATCGACCAGTTTCAGCTCGCCTTCACCCAGCCCCTTGATAATTTTAGCAAAAGTTTTATCAGCGGTGGCACTGTCGATGAAGGCCTTGCCCTTGAGGGTTTTGCCCACTGCTGTTTTGTATTTGTTATCAAGTTCAATGTTCTTCTGGCCCAGCTCTTTTTTGATTGAGATCTGAAACTTTTCGCCTTTGTGGTTGGTATCAACCGAAACAACTTTTTTTATTTCGTCAAAGGGGTAGTATTTATCAAGATTGCTGGTGATTCTTTCACGATTTTTGCGCTGGTAGACCAGCATAAGATGTTTCAATACAGCCAGTTCTTTCTCAACGTTGATAGGCTGCAGCTGCACCCGGCGTGAAACTTCACCCAGAGTGAGAGTACCCCGGTTTGCCACAAGCAGGGCATAAATTTTCACCTGAACCGGGGTGAGCTTTTCTAAAACACCCTTTAAAAAGTACTCATCAACAGAGACTTTTTTCAGAAGATTGATAATTGCTTTTTTGTCTTTGGGAACTTTGGGCGCACCCCAGATTTCGGCAATACGCCCCAGCTGTTCGGCATCGAGTTTGTTAAGTTCTTCAACTAGCATGGCTGCTGAGTGGTCGGTATGCGATGCCACCTTTTTAGCTCAGAGCAAAAAGGCTAGACATGCTGGTATTAGGCAGATTTCCATCCGTACGACATCTTGTAAAATAAGATTTAAAAAATTCTAATGTATACCCCCCTTCATACGGGTAGTTTTCAATCGCTTCTTTATTCCTTTTTCAGATTTAAACTTGCGTTTAAACAGATCGTTGTAATTGTATTGCTGGCTTATCTGTTTTTTTTCAGCCTTGGCCAGCCCCCCTCAGCCTTTCAGTTAATTTACCGCATTAATGCCGGGGCCATTTTCTTTGCTACCATTGTCTCATTCATATGGCACATACAACCAGAACAAGAGAAGCTACAGTTATTCAGAGATATATATCTGGCGATTTTCTGGGCCATTACTCTGGCATTGCAGTTGACTTTCTATGTAGTGGGCTTCTATACCATAGATCATCATTCGATGCTGCCAACCTTGAAGCCGGGCCAGACCGCCCTGGTAGAAAAAATCAGCATGGGGCTGCTGGTGCCGCTTAAAACAAGACAGCATGAGCCCTTTGCCCAGCAGCGTCTGGGTGCGCTCTCGCCCCTGGCAAAGGGTGATATAGTGGTTTTCTACGCCCCCAGGCAGAATGGTTCGGTTTTATTTGTGAAAAGAATTGTCGGCCTGCCTGGTGAGCAGATTCTATTAAAAAGTGGCCAGCTAACCATTAATGAAGAAAAACTCTACCGCCCTGCCAGCCCGTATCGACCCAGGGCAGGCAACCATAAGATACCCTACCAAGTGGCCCGCCGCGGTGCCACAGCCGTGCGTGCCTATAAAAATGGGGTCAATACTGCCATGAAAATACCCAGTGATATGTATCTGGTGCTTGGTGATAACAGAGCCAAATCACAAGACTCACGCAACTGGGGTTTTGTACCCGTTGAGTACATTGTGGGGCGCCTGGTGGTGGCCATATGAGTTTCAAGGCTGAACCCGAAACCTTCAAGATTCGTATTATTGCCATCATTGCCGCCTTTGCCATATTCTTTACTATTTTCGTGGCCCGCTCATACCAGCTGGCCTTCTACACCCCCATCACCACAAATTACCAGACTAAACCGGTTCCAATACGAAGAGGAACCATTTTTGATGCCCAGAACCATGAACTGGCCGTTTCACTTGATAAGGTTTCAGTAGCAATCAGGCCCCGTGAAATCGCCAACGTTGAGCAGACCGCGACTCTGCTGGCGCCAATATTATCAATGCCCGCGAGTGAGATTCTGAAACGAATTACTGAAAATCAGAATGAGAACTTTGTATATCTGAAAAGAAAGCTGCCTATCAGCATCATTCAAGATATCAAAGAGTTCAAATTGTCTGGTATTGTTTTTGAAAAATCGCCAGCCCGGTTTTACCCCAATGAAAAGCTGGCAGCCCCCGTTATTGGTTTTGTGGGAAT
>CAZHLC010000449.1:0-4308 GCA_964532545.1 uncultured Leptospiraceae bacterium
CATCAATAAAAACACCTACGAGATGCTTCCAGAATTTGGCTTCGACCAGCTCAAGCCCAAAGGGTGTGGGGTGCAGACTGTGAAACAACTGCCAGAAATCTGCGGCAAACCCCGTTGAGCGCGACCATACCGAAATAATCAGCGCCAGAATTGCTGCAAGGGCCCCCAGTGATATAGAAAAGGCCCTGAGATTAAGAGTACCTGCTACTGTTGAATTATTTTCGGTCTGCTGTTCGTTATCACCCATAGACCTATCTGCCAAAGCAGAGTGAAAAAAGCAACAAAAAACAATTACAGACTTTTTAGGTTGCTCAGTGGTCTAGCTGCCAAAAGTGGTAAACTGTGAACTTCACTGCACCGATCTCAATCAAGCATGGTCTGTTAGCAGCCACCTTTGCTGCCATTCTTACCGCACTATCTTTTGCCCCATATGACATCTGGCCCCTGGGCTTTATCTGCCTCTTACCCATACTGTGGTATTACGAGAAAAGAGAAACCTCGCCTTTAAAGCACACTTTGCTGGTCGCCTTCATCTACTGCCTGGTGGTCGACATAATCGCCTTTCACTGGATCATTCACACTGTCACCGTCTTTGGCCATATGCCATATGCGGTAGCCATCTTAATCTTTCTTCTTTATGTGACAGGCACCAACCTGCGTTTTCTATTCTTTTTTATTTTTTTACATTACTGGCAACAGAAAATCAGCAAACTCAATGGCCTCAGTGGGGCAAAAAAGCTGCTGCACAACCGTTTTCTGATGTTTACCGGGGCCTGGGCTGTCTGTGAATATCTGGGTTGGCAGCTTTTTCCCTGGTATGGGGCGAATCTTGTTTCGGGTAACCAGTGGTTTATTCAGGGGGCTGACCTGTTTGGTATTCAGGGTTTATCGGTTTTCTGGTTCTTAATTCAATTATCGCTTTATACAATCTTTAACCAGCTGACCATCGACTGGCGCTCGCTTAAAGATGTTCGCCAGCATGCAACAGCCTACGCTGGCCTGCTGTTACTGGTGGCCTTTCATGTTTATGGGGCAATCGCCGACAACTACTGGGCCCATAAACAGCAGAGTTTTGAAAAAAAACATATAGGCGTGCCCCAGGGGCACACTCCCCTGTCGTTTCAAGAGATGCGCACCTATGGCGACTTTCAGCGCATCACTACCAAAATCACCGCCGACATGGTCGACCAGTCGATTACCCTGGCTAACCAGGCCCAGCAAGAGGGGCGCCCCCTTGATCTAATCGTCTGGCCCGAAAGTTCGGTGCCCTTTATACCCTATGTTGGCAATGCCATGTATAAGGGGCAGATTGCCCGCTTGCAGAATATTCACCCCATTCAGGTTGTCATCAATGATGTTTACACTGATTATGTAAAAAGAAAACGGCGCGACTTTAGCAACATGTGGTTGTTAGATGAGAGTGGTACTCCCATTGAGAATTATTACAAGGTCTACCTTCTGCCCTTTGGCGAATATTTTCCCCTGAGTAATACCTTTACTTTTTTAAAGGGGCTCATACCCGAACTCTTCGACTTCCCCCATGGTGATCGCTTTGTGCCCATGAAATCAAAGGCCGGCGAGTTTATGCCGCTGGTCTGTTACGAGGTAATTCAAAATGGTTTCATCTGGTCTTTTCACCAGAAGACTGAAAAGCAGGCCCGCTTCTTTGTAAATATTACCAATGACTCATGGTTTGGCAAGTCAATAGAAAGCAGCCAGCACCTGGCCCTGGGCCGCATTCGCTCAATCGAGTTTCGTCTGCCCATGGTTCGTTCAACCAATGCCGGCATCAGCGCCCAGATCGATGTCACCGGCCGGGTCAGCGGCAAGACGCCGCTTTTTGAAAAGGCCAATGCTGTGTATACGCTGCAGATTCCCCAGAAAAGTTCAAGCCTGTTCAGCCTCTGGGGCTTGATACCCCTTTATGTGTTTATCACTCTGGTAGTTGGTTTTGGACTGTGGGCCGGTATAACAGAGTATCGCAAGTACAGAGCGGCCTGAAGAGCAGCACCCTAATCACTGGTTTCGTAGTACCAGCCGCCCTCATGCTGTTTCACTTTCTTCACCCATTGGGCGTCGGGTTCACATTCGCTTGAAAGATCGATAAGAAAACCATCGGGGTCGGCTACCAAAAGCCGTCTTTGACCATAAAAGAGATTGCGCACCCCCTCAACGATGGTCACGTTCATGGCCCGAGCTCTGGCTTCGACCTCAGCTACGTCTTCAACCACCAGGGTTAAAATGGCCCCAGCGGGGGTTTGCTGGTGCTGGGGCGGAACAATCTCTTGTTCAACCTTGATAATTCCCAACTCAAGGGCCTCATTGCCAGGCACCCCCAGATTGATAAACCAATCGCTGTCGAAGCGTAATTCAAGTTGTAAAAACTCAGTATAAAACTTTCGGGCGGCACTAAGGTCACCACTGAGTATGTTGATGAAGCTGCGAGAAATCTGCATAGGCCAATATTATACCTCTGCTGGCAGCATAAGCAATTTTGCCAGGGCCCGCTATATTTTATTAAGAACAGGTCAGAGAAGAAAAAATGGCTGGGGTTTCGGCGAGTTCTTGAAGTAATCTAAACTTGCTCGACATTTGAATAAGCTCTCTTAATCGGGTTCATGGCCGCCTCAAGCTTACTTACCTTGCTCGATGACATCGCCACAATGATGGATGATGTCGCTGTTCTTTCAAAAGTTGCAGCAAAAAAAACCGCCGGTGTTCTGGGCGATGATCTGGCTCTCAATGCCGAACAGGTTACTGGCGTAAGCCCGGCCCGTGAAATTGCCGTGGTACGCAAGGTCGCCATCGGTTCAGTAATCAACAAGTTGATTCTGGTACCCCTGGCGCTTTTGCTGAGCCAGTTTGCCCCCTTTATGATCACTCCGCTGCTGTTTGCCGGCGGTTCTTTTCTCTGCTTCGAGGGTTTTGAAAAGGTTTTTGAAAAGCTATTTCACAAGGGTGGCAAAGAAGAAAAACCCGTACTCAGTGAAAAAGAAAAGGTTAAAGGCGCCATACGAACAGACTTTATACTATCACTTGAGATCATCGTTATCACCCTCGGTGCAGTAGCCGAAGCCGCCTTTGTGCAGCGTCTGATGGTGCTCTCAATCATCAGCCTGGGCATGGTCATTGGTGTTTACGGGCTGGTGGCTGTTATTGTTAAAATCGACGATGCCGGTTTGTACATGCAGACAAAAGAGAATGCAGCCACCAGGCGCATTGGCCAGGCTCTGGTGGCCTTTGCCCCCTGGCTCATGAAGTTTCTGGGTATTGCCGGCACCATCGCCATGTTTCTGGTGGGTGGCGGTATTGTGGCCCATGTTATTGAGCCCCTGCATCACCTCTATAAAGACTTGTACTTTTTAATTGGTATAGCCATTGAAGGCGCTACCGGTGTGCTCTGGGGTGCTATTCTTGTTCTGATTTTCAGTGCAATCGTAAAAGTAAAGCATATGTTCAAAGCAGACTGAAACTGATTTTCTTTGCTTCTTTGATGTTGGCCATCAGAGATTTTTCAATGCAGAGTCGTGCTACCTGCTGAGTGCCAGCGCTTAACTTCTGCCAGCGTTCAGCATCGGGTTTGATAATCAGCTCACCTTCATAAAACCAGATGTCTTGAATCAGCTGTTTATCTTTGACAAACTTCTTGGCCTGCAGGGCGTTATCACCTACCCCGACTTCAAGTTGTGGCCCCAGAATCAACTGGTGAATAATATGATGAGCTCTGGTGATCAGCTGATCTTTTTTGCTTTCGTCGGCAGCAGGAATATAAGAGCGCTGCTTTACTGCGATGATATTCTGCTTAAGGTTTTCTTCACTCTCATCAGCCTTCTCAATATAAAATGACTTGGGAAAGTATAACTCGATGGCCGCACGTGAATCAGTGGGCGGAGAGAACAGAAAGCGGGCCGGGTTTAAAAGCTGCAGAGGATTTATCGACCCCAGCGATATAAAGGCGATAAAGTCAATGGCAATAACCGTGGCGAAAAGCCTGAACAGAAAAAGGCGGTCGCGCAGTTTCTCTTGCGTCAGTGTACGAAAAAATTTCTTCATAGAGAAGGCCTGCGTTTCATAAAGCGCCTGATACCATCTTCAATTGATTCGGCCAGGCGCTGGCGATAACGTGACGAGGTCAGCATCTTTGCTTCTCGACGATTGGTGATATAACCCATTTCAATTAATATGGCCGGCATCAACGAACCTTTTAATACTGCGAAATTGGCCCGGCGCACCCCGCGGCTGCGCACCAGACCCTTCAACCCGGCCATAAAGGCCCTGTCAAACTGCCTGGCAAGAACTTTGCTTTCT
>CAZHLC010000450.1:0-4302 GCA_964532545.1 uncultured Leptospiraceae bacterium
ATATTACCTGAGACGTTATACACCAGCCCCCGAGGGTAGGCCAGACCAGTCAAAGCGCTGGCCGCTGCATGAAAGCGCAGGTTGTAGCGCCTGCCCTTTTTCTCAACAATGGCCGGGGTAAAGGCTGAGCTGACCAGCTCAGGTAAAGCCGCAGCCAGTTCTCTCTCACTGTGAATCAGAACTTCACTTTCGGGTTTCACCATATTGATCATGGCCTGTAGAAGAAATAGCGGGTACCCGGGGTGGCGCAACAGATTATCATCGGCTGTATCAGGGTTAAAGGCAAAGGTTCCGCCGCCGTTTGGTGTCTTGATGGCAGCCAGAGCCCCGTCTGAGAACCTGAGAAAGACTTCGCCAGCAAAGGTTAAATCAGCAAGGTCAAAAGTATCACGCACGTAGGCATTGGCAAATACCTCAAAGGCCTGAAAGGCTGGCGTTACCTCAAAACGCTTGGGCCCCTTCTTAGCCCCACCCCGTAAAAACCTCAGATTGCTCTGTTTACTGAAACCGATCTGATAACCACCGCCGCCCTTTTGAAACCAGCGGTAAGGAAAGGCCTGGCTTGAGATTTCAAGAGCGGCCCTGATTGTCTGCGGCATGCCCACGGCATCTTCAACATAGCTTATGGGCTTGCGATTTTGAAAAACTGCCCATGCAACATTGTCTTTGATATAGGTATCTTGCTGCAGCATGATTTTGATATTTTCAGTAGTCTCATTAAAATCAATGGTGAGACTCTGGCGATAGCGCCCCTGTTCATCAAGCAGGGCCGAGAGTTTACCATTTTTGCGTTCGATGAGCACCTGGGCATTGGCTGCCTGTGGTAGATTGGCCTGAATAAACAATTCACGTTTACGAAAATCTGTGGGGTGAGGTGCCACCTCAAGACGCTGAAAATAAATATTTTCTTTGTCAGGGGTTTCTAAAGGAAAAAACAACAGATCTTTTTCAAGGGCACCTTCAAGCCCTTTACTGTAGTTTTTTTCTGGGGCGATGAGCAGAATAGCCTGCTGGCTGATACTTCTCTGCCAGTTGAGCAGAGTATTCTGCAGTTGCACATTTTCATTACGGGCCAGTAGCTGGCGGTTGACCGGTCGCAATTGGTTCTGGCCCAGCGAAGTTAAAGACCAGAATTTTTTCTGACAGGCTGAAGCCAATTGCAGCTCAAGCTCACGAAAGCGCTGCTTCGTAAGCTGGCTGTGCACCAGATCATCTACTATACAGAAGAAGTTACCCTGGTCTAATTTGCTTATGGGCCGTGCCAGAATCAATGCCGGTAACAGTAGAACAATCGATTGCAGCAGATAAATCAGCAGCTTGCGCCGGGGTTTCTTGCGCACTTTGCGGCTTTCTTGTAAAAAAACCAGCGAAGGTAAAATCTCTGCTTTGGCCAGCAGGTATTGAAAAAAATATATTAACCACGGTATCAGCCCCAACAGGGCCCACCAGAGAAAACCCGGTTCAGCAAATGTCACAGACCACCCAGCCCCGCCAGAATTCTCAAGGGGCCCTCTTCAACCTGCCCTCTGAGATAGCGGCAGCCCCGGGCCAGTAACAGGCGGGCCCGCAAATCAACAGCCTCTTCCCACACTGTGTCGTAGTTCTGCAGATGGGTAGACGAAAGCCAGTCACCGGTTTCAGAATCTACCAGCTTGCTGAAGAAACCTTTTTTCTTCTTGCTGCTGGCCCATTCTTGCTGGCCAACCAGGTGTAATACCGCCAGGTTATAGCGGTGCTGCATTGATTGATCTAAGACCTGTTTAAAATCATCAATGGGCACATACATGTCTGTAAGCCAGAAAACCTTATTGCTGCTTTTTAAACGAATGCGGGCCTGATTCAGGGCCTCATCAACCGGCAGCATTTTATCTGAGCGTGGTATATTAGTGTTGAGAAAAAAATCATTTAACCTGATAAAATCATGTGCCCCTTTGATTTCAATCACTTCGGGTTTGTTATGCTGACCCCTTTCAAGAAAAAAAAGTACGGTATCATTCTGAGCCCGATAAAGAAAAGCAAGCCCCAGGGCCAAGAGCCAGGTGACATTAAATTTGTTCTGATCAAAGCGCATTGACATCGAGGTATCAAGCCAGATAAACACCCGCTGCTTTGAGCGCTGGTACCCCTCTCTGATATAGTACTTGTCAGTTCTTGAATAAAGACGCCAGTCAAGATAGCGCAGATCATCACCGGGAACGTAATGCCGATATTCAATCAGCTGCTCTTCGTACCCCTTACGAAAGCCGGCGTGAGCGCCCTGAGATATGGAGTTGGTTTTATCAAAAAAGCTGAGGGCCAGAGCTTTGAGGTGAGGCACCAGTGATAAAAAAGAGACCTCTTGCATCAATAAAACAGATTTAACCTGACCAGCATTCGCTCAGGTAATCATCAACCTGAACTTTTTCAGCCAGCGCTACATAATTGAGAATAATGCGATGGCGTAACACATCATTGAAGACCATCTGCAAAATGCCTTCGGTTACAATCGATTCACCCAGCAGCAGAGCCCTGGCTCTTGAGGCCCGTACCACAAACTGGGTGGCTCTGGGCCCTGCCCCGTATTCGCCGTAACGATCTGCGGTAGCTGACTCGCCCGGGCGGGTGGCCCGCACACCAGCCAGAATTTTATCGAGAATTGAATCTGGTAATACCACTTTGTCAATCAGGGTACGCCAGCCCATTATGGTCTTCTGGTTTACAATCGATTTGATTTTAGAGAAATCAAGCTGGCCGGTATTAAGCATGGCAATCTGCTTCTCTTCTTCGGCCGTCGGGTATGAAAAATTTAATGACATTAAAAAACGGTCAAGCTGGGCTTCAGGCAGCGGATACGTACCCTCCATCTCGATAGGGTTCTGGGTGGCCATAACCATGAAAGGTTCGGGCAATGAGTAAGTGCGCCGGCCCACAGTTACCTGCCGCTCTTCCATTGCTTGCAACAGGGCACTCTGGGTTTTGGGTGGGGTACGGTTGATCTCATCGGCCAGAACCAGGTTAGCAAATAATGGCCCTTTCTGAAATTCAAAAACTCGTTCTACCCGCTTGCTGCGGCCGACTTTCTCTTGCAGAATTTCTGTGCCGGTGATGTCAGAGGGCAGCAGGTCGGGGGTAAACTGAATACGTGAGAAATCAAGACCCCAGGCAGCGCTGAGGGTTTTAACCAGCAGGGTTTTGCCCAGACCGGGCAGGCCAATAAGAATGACATGCCCGCCGGCCAGAAATGCTGTTAGAATATCATCGATAATTTCGCCATAGCCGATGAGATACTTACCGGCTATCTGCTGGGTTTTGTCGCGAAAGGCGCTGATTGCTTGAATTTGCCTTTTATCAGCGGCCACTGCTATTACTTCTTCTTCTTATGACGGTTTGCTCTGCGCTTTTTCTTACGCTTGTGATTAGCAATCTTCCACCGCTTACGTTTCTTACCACTCGGCATAGTTACCTCTATTAATTATGCCCTCGTTAAGCGAATTCAGCTGCTTTTCTGGGCGAAAAAGACAGATGTAAGGTCAAAGGCAGCTTGTAAATGAAATAAATACTTGTCGTTGCCAGCAAGGCCAAAGAAACCGGTGTCTATGACTTCAGGCAAAGGCAGCTTACCACTATTTACCTCAGGCGACCTCAATGCATTTTTCGCCCTTTTTCTCGATAACGTAGTCAATCTGGTTATTTTAGCCGGCATTCTAATGGGCTTTGGCTTTCCCAAAGATATTATTTTTGGCAAGATGATACCTGGCACGGCCCTCGGGGTGTTAATCGGCGATGGGGTTTACACCTACATGGCCTATCGCCTGGCAAAAAAGACCGGTCGCGACGATGTTACTGCCATGCCCCTGGGGCTTGATACCCCATCGACCATTGGCATTGCCTTCACGGTGCTGGTGCCTGCCTTTCTATTTTTTAAGGGCCAGGGCAATAGCGCTGATCAGGCCGGGCTGTTCGCCTGGTATGTGGGCATGGCCACCATGCTATGGATGGGTGGTATCAAGGTGGTAACGGCTCTTCTGGGTGAGTACATTCAGAAACTGGTACCCGCAGCGGGCCTTCTGGGTTCAATTGCCGGTATCGGCCTGGTATGGCTGGCCGCTAACCAGTTCATTAAAACCATGGAAATTCCCCTAGTTGGCCTGGTAGCCATGGGTTTTATTCTGATTACCATGGTAGCCCGCTATAAACTACCCTGGAACATACCCGGCGCTGCGGCTGCGGTCGTGATCGGCGCCCTGGTATATTATGTAAGCGCATCACTTGATGTTTTTGGTGTCAAAGGGTGCAGGTGGAGCAAGAAGGATCGAGGAGATT
>CAZHLC010000451.1:0-4298 GCA_964532545.1 uncultured Leptospiraceae bacterium
TTTTCATGAATAAGCCGACCTAAAGGTGTGATTAAACCCCGGTGCACACCGAAAGCCGATGGGCTGACTCTTTTTAACTTCCATGCGCCGCCAACCAGTGTGGCCATCTTAAAAGAAAAGCGCTTACGTTTGATAACGTTGCCGTCTGCTGTAAGCAATGGTTTACCGTCAAGCTGGGTCTTAGAGCATTGGCCAATCAGGCAGAGAATGGTGGGTTTAATATCGGCAATTGAAGCGGGTATTTTTGAACGGCCGGCCTTGATATTTTCGGGCCAATAAAAAAACAAAGGAATGTTTATCATTTCAGAATGCAGAGAATTCATGTGGCCATAAATACCATGCTCATAGAAAGCCTCACCATGATCAGAGGTAAAGACAACAAGGGTTTCTCGATCGTTAGTTTTGATTGCATTGAGCAGTCTTCGTATATTGGCGTCAGTTACGAAGATAGCATTGTCATAATTATCAATCATGTCTTGCATTCGCGCAGGGGGCAGCTTTGGTGCAGGTACCGAGGGGGGGGTATGTTGAGCGGGTGGGTTGATTTGGGGTGGAAAAACTTCACCTCCGAAAACTGGAATCATCTGGGGCATTTGCATAACATAGGGAGTATGAGGGCCCATATATTGAATATGCAGAAAGAACGGTGAACGTTTGGTATCATTGATGAAGCTAATGGCATGTTCAGTTAATTGTTGGTCATTTATCCATGAAGATTTAATATGCCCCGCGGCACCCTGTCTTGTGAGGTAAAAATAATGGTTCAATTTAAGGTAAACCCAGTTCAGTAAACGATAATGAAAAGAAAGCTGCCGCGCTTTTATTCTGGGGTTTTTCTCAAGCTGCGATGAGGCAGACTTTCCCAGAGCAAACCTGAGCCTATTCTTGAATTTTCTGAACTGGCCTGGCCCAATCTTGCGGCCAACATTCGATTGTTTCTGATAGAGTACTCTGCTCAGCGATGATTCACTGATGCCAAGGTAATTAGCAAAAGCCCTTACTTGTTTCGAAAAGTTTTTTAATGCCAGCGAACCGCGCCTATCATAGTAATCGATGAACCATCTGATTGCCGTAAAAGAATGTATGGCAGCATGGCCGGGTGCAGTTGAGTGCACTCTATAATTATATCCCCGACCATGGCCAAAGTAAGAGCTTGCATTAGCGTTAGCCGAAATAAGAGCAGTCTGATAACCCAGCCCCTGCAACACCTCAGCAAGAGTTGGCCCGCTATGATTGATTGACCCGGCACCGTAGTGCACCTGGTCATTTGCAAGAAACATACCTGTAACCAATGAAGCGGTTGCGGGCTTCGTCCAGCTTGAGGTTGAATAGGTGTTGTCGAAAACCATGGCCCGGGCTGCAAATTTGTCAAGGTTCGGTGAGGTTTGCCTTGAATACCCATAGAAAGATAAATGATCTCTACGGGTAGTATCAGAAACAATCAGTAGCACATTTGGCTGTTCTGACTGCAAATGCGAAATTGTGGGGGGTAATGCAGTGTTCGCCCCGACCACTAGAGCTGTCACAATAATCGCCAGAATGCCGCAAATCGCCCAAAGCCATGCAGTACCCTTCTGAAAAACAAAAAAAGAGCCCATAACAGCCGCTAAAAATAAAGAGTGCTTTAAATTGGCCCCTTCTGAAGCTAACATCGATAGAAATATAAAAATGCCTATATTGGCCAGGCCATTTATACGTATGAAATGACTTGCCGGTGAGTTTTGAAGAACAATTCTGCTGTAAAATGCCAAAATGAATAACAAGGGCAGGGTAATTACGGCAGAAAAGATGAGAGCAGGAACTGCCCCACTATAAAAAAGAAGAGGGCGATATTGAAAAAGGGGCTCGGTCAGTACAAAGGCCCCCAGGCAGGCCATGTACGTTGCCGTCAGATGCGAAATTGATGAGAAACTCACTCTACAGCAGCTTTTTTACCAGGTCTCTTATTTGTCTATTCTTATGTTTTATCGCTTCAGGTAAGCTAATGGCTCGGCAACCTGTAACCTCAAAGGTGAAAAAGCTCTTATTTTTAGATTTTTACAACGAAACTGGTAATGCTTCTTACAGATGGGCGAAGAATACCATACCTGACAATATTGATAAGGCCATTAAGAACAAATACCGCTATAGCAAAATTTCAAGCGCCAAATGGCAAAAATATGTCAAAGAAAACGGCTACAAGCCAGTTGACCTTTTTGATGAAGACAAGATTTCGGCGATGGGCAAAGCTCTTGGGGCTAATGGTATAATTTATGGAAAGTTCAAGGCTGATACAAAGAATAATCGCCTTGAAATTTCTGGCCGTATCTTGTCTGTTGTTGACGCAGAAATTGTAGCCGAAAAAGACAAGGTGACCCCTATCTCAAGCGAGATGTTTACAGCGCTCGAAGAGGTTTCAGATTACCTGGCAAAAAATATCGATGATCTGTTTCTACCCTCGAATAGCGGGGCCCTCTGGCGGTCGAGCGTGGCCCCGGGTTGGGGGCAGTTCTATAAAGAACGAAATACCTGGGGGTACATTTACATGGGGTCAATAGGTGCAGCTGTAGGCTCAGGTCTGTTCTTCACTACTAACTTCTTAATAGACAGTCGTAATTATACTAACGCCGGCCCTGATGACAACCCAGACGGAATCTTTCAAAGTGCCAAAACAAACCTGCAAATAGCAACCATCAGCTTTGCGGTGGCGGGCTTATTCTATCTGGTCAATCTTTTTGATGCATATTTCTTTCAGGGTGACTATGGTGAAGTATTAAAAGGCAGTGCCCAGCTGCCAGATGTAGACCTCTACCTCAAACAAGCAAAGATTGCTTCTCTGCATGGTTATGGGCGAGCAGAGGGTTTGCACGTGGTGGGGGTCTCGCTCAGATTATGAGATTCATGGTTTTACTTTGCTGCCTGGGCCTCGCAGCCTGTGCCCTGCCAGAGAAGAAAGACAGAACCATTGGTGGTACAACCCTGGGGCTCGGTGCCACTGATACGATTGTGTTGTCTCTCAATGGTACAGAGTCTCTTTCGGTCAATCAGAATGGCTCGTTTTCTTTCAATACCCGGTTAAAAGATGGTGAAAGTTATGAGATCACCATAAGCTCAACGCCAAATGGCTTCAGCTGCTCAATCGAGAATGGCTCAGATATTGTGAGCGGCGATATCACTAAACCAACGGTTCGTTGCAGTGACGGTGGTGCCGCCACCATAGTTTCGAGATCGCCAGCAGCCGGTGACTGGGTCGAGCCCAGTGAGTCGGTGGTTATTCAGTTCTCAGAATCGATGGAAACTACCAGTCTCAATGTCACCGGCACCATAGCAACCCAGGGTAACGCCCCTGTCTGGTCTCAGACTGCCGCATTGAATGATACCCTCACAATTGCACCTGCCACGACCTGGGGTGAAGAAACTTTAAAAACTCTCAATATTACAGTGAACGATCTCACTGGTAACCAATTGATGACTACTTTGAATTTCAGCTACGTTCAGACCACCAATGTATCTACCCTCGCAGGGCAGGGTACTGGCTCTGGCTTTCCACTGGTGCCTTTGGTTGATACTGCCAATAATAATCTACTATTGGCAGTTAAAGTCGCTTCTGCACCAGGGCTATATCGCTGTGACTTCAACCTGACCGGCTGCACCTTTGTTAATCTTGATAATGGTAATGGTACTACTGTATTTTCCCAGGGGGCAGTCTTAGATTTTACCAACAACAAAATTGTTCTGGCAGTATACGACAGCGTTGATACCGCCCTTTATCTGATTCATTGCAATTTAACAACCACTGATGGCACTGACTGTGCCCGCACTGGTAATATTGCAATCGGGGTCAGCCAGGGGCAACTGGGGCCAAGCATTGCGATCGATACAGTAAATAGTCGCTTACTGATTGCCAGTCGTGGTAACAACACCCAGGGCAGCAACGGTGGGGTTTTCAGGTGCAACCTTGATGGTAGTGGTTGCAGTCATACTGATTTTTTGCCGGGGGGCGCAAATCTGGCTAATGGTGGTACTGAGACTGTTATAGACTATGCCAACAACAAGATGCTGGTTGCGGTGGCAGCCCAGACCACTGGCCTCATAACTGTCTATCGCTGTGACCTCGATGTCACTGGGTGTACTTACCACACAATTACAGGGTCTCTTTCTGGTGCAGGCGGCAAAAACTTTCGTATGACCATAGATTCTGTGAATTCGAGGGTTTTCATAAGCATGTCAAATGCGGGCACGCGAACTATATACACCTGCAATCTTGATATCACTGGTTGTTCAAATCAAATTGAGCGAGATATCTTCATATTTCCAGA
>CAZHLC010000452.1:0-4289 GCA_964532545.1 uncultured Leptospiraceae bacterium
CTGAGGGGTAAGTTAGATTCGGCGGTCGCTGATCTGAAAAAGGTAAAGTTTGAACGGCGAAAGATTGGCGATAAAATTACCATCGAAGTTCGTAACATTCTGGTTGATTTATCAACCTCGCGTGACCTCGATGAGATCGCGAAACAAGAGGCCGCCCAGGCCATCATTCTCGAAGAGGCTGAACGAAAACGTTTTGAAAATGGTGCCAGTGATTTTTTTCTGGTGAACATTCGTGAAGAAAGAACCGCCGACGCCCGGGTGCGGGTTATTCTTGCTGAGCTGCAGATGCAGGTGGCCTTTGCTGATTACGATGCGGCCACCGTGAATCTTGGCCAACTGGGCATTAAATAGAAGCCTTTTAGAGCGCGATTGTCTTCTACTAGTCTTCTATAATTTCTTGTGTGGGTTCGGTGGGATTAACAAACATGAAATAAATACCCGGGCTTTGTTTTATTTGGTATTTGCGCGCCTTCTCTGAGAATAGCATGGTTGATTTCAGTGTTGTTTCACTAATTTTTTTACGATCAACTTTAACCCCGTCTCTTGCCGATGAAAACTTTTTATGAAACCGCAGGTGCAGAATTTCTAACAAAAGTTGTTTGTCTTTGGCCATTACCTGTTCAACGCATGATTTTTCGCAGCCCTGCTTTGCAAGCTTCATATTAAGTTCATTGGCAAATTTTGCATGAGCATTGAATAGGGTAATAATTCTTGACTGTAATTGCTTTGTACTGAGCTGCAAAAGGTTTTCGTATCTTTGTTTGTTAATTTTCATCTGCTTCAGCAGTTGGCTCTGGTGATCTAGCTGCCCTGTTTGTGCATAAAGGTCGGCTAAAAGCTGCTGCCTTTTAAAAGCAAATGGGTAAATGTCTATGTTCTTTTTTAGCGCATCAATGATCAGTGCGCGTTGCTTTCGGCTGAGCATAATTTGTTCAGCTGCCAAGCCGAGCATGGCATTAGTTCTGTCTAAATAGAGCTGTTTAATCTCTTTTGGCGGAATGGCCCATTGCAAGAATGATTCGCCCACGGGTGTATACCCGGGTTTTAGAATAACCATCTTTTGATAAAGATGCTCTGTCGAAACCCTGGCATGCCACTTTGACCCGCCTCCAGTAAAAAGGGCCCTGACGACTGTAGCACTAATGGCAGTATCGTCGTTAAACCAGTAGATTTCATCACCCCAGAAAAACTGCACAAGCTTCTCTGCGTTTTGGGGCTTTTCAAGAAAGCAGCTTTTGTCTATGATTTTACCGGGTACCAGCGCGCATTTTTTTGTATTTTTTACCACTGCTACTAAAAGCCCTTTGGCAGCGATGACCCTGGTTGGCTTAGAGAGTGTGCTGCTCAAGGGCAGGGCTACGACGAGCAAAAAGCTGCTTAATCTCATGGGACAAAGTTAAGCTTATAGTGGGTGTAACCACTGTTTTCTATTCAAACCCATTCAGCCGCAGTAACCTTTCAAAATATGGCCGATTAAGATCAAAAAAAGCCTTATAGATTGCAAATCGAACTATCTTGTGCCTTGATTGATTGGTGCTTAAAACTTTTTCAAATACGATGCGTGGCCCCTCAGTATGTTCAATAAGATATTGGCTTCGGCCAGACTCTGTAGAAATGCGTACAGAGTTGATCTTAATTGATGATCGCATATGCATTGATTGAACCAGGGCATCATGAACGGCAGGCACTTTGATTTGAGTATGTGAAAGATCGGCAACAATAAGAAGCACCCAATTTGTGCCTTGATAAGCTTCGGTTGAAAAAACTAATCGATTGTCTTCTTGCGAGAAATTCGTGTCTAAGAGGTACTGCCCGTTACCCAACTTGAACTTTTTCGATTTGCCGACTTTAAGTTTCGTACCCCGTGTTTTCTTAAAAGGCAAGCTTTGCATAAGGGCCTTGAACTCTAAGAAGTCAGCTAGATCGCCCGTTCTGCCAAGATATAGTGCAGCAAGTGTATAACTATTAATCTTAAACTCTGAATATTTGGTTTGTAAAAGTGGTATGTTGAAGGCGAGCTTTTTACTAAGCAGAGCTTTATATTTCAAAGCCAGCCTGGTGTTGTAAGTGGGTAGTTCAGCTTCGCGTTCAAGGTGCTGGTTGAGTCGCAGAAAGAAATCTAAAACCTTCGCTTCGAAAGGTACCCGCTGTTGGTTTTCGGCTTGAAAGACATATTTTTTATCTTTTAAGTTTAGCTTAAAGGGCACAGACTTTAAATCCTTGCCATTAGAAGTAAAAACCGAGAATGATTTGGGGCCATTCTTATATATCGCAACTTTTTTCACGGCTTTGTTGCCGCTGACTTTGAAAACCATGTAGGTTTTTGGCGGTACCTGTGAGAAGGGTAGCTGCGGTTCAAATATGTATGCACCGCAGGTTAGCAATGCCATTGGCAGCAGAATTAAACATCTAAAAACGTTCATTTGTATTGTGCATTGCCCGGTTTAAGTTCAACAATAAAGACATTTTCTTGTACAGCAACTTCTATTTACTGAGCCTGGCAGACCATCAATTGAGAGTAGACTGACCACGGCCCTGTAATTTTCCAATGGCTTTGTTCATTTTCGCAGTAGATTTGTAGGGAATGCCTGGCCAAGGGTCGATACGGTCGGTTGTAGGGCAGGCGCTGCTTGAAAATTGTTGACTTCTTGAGAAAAAACTTCTACTGGTGGTTTATGGGCTAGCCAAGCCCTCGGGAGAAAAAATGTCATTATTAATCAAGGGCGGCACTGTAATTACTGCTGACGAGACCAGGCGTGCAGACGTTTACTGTGAAGACGGCAAGATCGTAGCTGTCGGTGAAAATTTAGAAGTTGGGTCATCGGCAGAGGTAGTCGACGCCGGTGGCTGCTATGTGATGCCCGGTGGTATCGACCCCCACACTCACATGCAATTGCCATTTATGGGCACTGAGGCCGTTGATGACTTTGAAATAGGCACTGCTGCGGCCCTGGCCGGGGGTACAACTTCGATCATTGATTTTGTGATACCATCACCTGGCACCCCCTATCTCGAAGCGTGGGATACCTGGATGGGTTGGGCTGAGAAAGCTACCTGTGACTATACCTTTCACGTGGCCATCACCTGGTGGGATGATAACACTGCCAAAGATATGGAAACCCTGGTTAAAGACAAGGGGGTAAACAGTTTTAAACACTTCATGGCCTACAAGGGCGCCATCATGTGCGACGACGAGATTCTGGTAAACAGTTTTGAGAAAGCCAAAGAACTGGGCGCCATCGTTACCATTCATGCAGAAAATGGCGAAATGGTTGATAGGCTGCAGAAGAATCTGAAAGAAAGAGGCATTACCGGGCCAGAGGCGCACCCCCAATCGCGACCACCTGAAGTAGAAGGTGAAGCGGCCAACCGCGGCATTCAGATCGCCAAGCTGGTAGGGGTGCCCCTGTGTGTGGTGCACACCTCGTGTATTCCTTCATGAGAAGCGATCACCCGCGCCCGTCTTGGCGGGCAGACTGTTTATGGCGAAGTACTCTCGCAGCATCTGGTTATTGATGACAGCGTTTACTTTAACAAAGACTGGCGCTTCGCAGCCCACCACGTCATGAGCCCCCCGTTTCGACCGGTCGAACACCAGCGTGCACTGTGGGCCGGCCTGAAGGCCGGAATGCTGCAAACCACGGCCACCGACAACTGCACATTCTGTACCGAGCAGAAAGAGCTGGGCAAAGACGACTTCACCAAGATACCTAACGGTACCGGCGGGGTCGAAGATCGAATGTCGGTTATGTGGCAGAATGGGGTCAATACTGGCAGACTCACTGCTAACGAGTTTGTAGCCGTGACTTCAGCGAATACAGCAAAAATTTTCAATGTCTACCCCCGCAAGGGTGCCATTGCCGTTGGCAGCGATGCCGACATTGTAGTTTGGGATCCTGAAAAGACCCGCACCATCTCAGCCAAAACACATCACCAGAAAGTAGACTTTAATATCTACGAAGGTATGGAATGCAAGGGCAATGCCGCCTATACCATCAGCCAGGGTAAGGTCAGGTTCGCCAATGGAGACCTGAAAGCAGAGAAGGGTAGTGGTCGCTATTTCAAGAGACCCCCGTTCTCAGTTGACTTCAATGCCATGCGCAAATGGTATGAGCTTAACCCACCGAAGAAAGTAGACCGTTAGGCCCTTGCTTTGTTTTTCAACTGGTCGGTGAAAGCAAATCGCTGTGGGCGGTTTGGATCGATTTGTATAATTCTGGGTTTTGCCATGCCGGCCGGGGCAAAAAAGAAGCCGGTGGTTGAGCCAGTGGTGAACTTCTATGCTACTG
>CAZHLC010000453.1:0-4284 GCA_964532545.1 uncultured Leptospiraceae bacterium
ATTGTAGCCTGCGATCATGATACCGTAGATCTGGCCGGTTTTTTCTGCTGAGGTTAAGGTCACTTCAAGCTTATCGCCCTGGCGGTTTTTTGCCCTGAAATAAACTGGCACATTGCCCAGGGCCGTATCTTGATCTGCATCTTTGACAATACCCTTAAGAATGACTACCGGGGTAGGGCGCAGGCGCTCGGGAAGATTTACCCGGTAAATATCTTCTTTATGTGATTCACCTTTTGAGATATAGATAAAATCACCGGTAGCAGGCAGGGTAAAAAAGTACTCGTTATCTTCGCCGTTGATTTCGCGCCCGATGTTCTGCGGCCTACTCCATTTTGCGCTGGTATTCTTGCGGGTCATACGGTAGAGGTCAAATGAACCAAAGCCGCCATCACGGTTTGAGGCGAAGTAAAACTGATCACCGGCGGCTAGCAGGTTAGGGTCGGTTTCAAAGGCCGGGCTGTTAATGGGTTCGGGCATGGGCACCGGCGCCTGCCACTTGCCTTTCACAAATTCGGTAAACCAGATATCCATACCGCCCGGGCCACCCTCACGCAGGCTGACAAAGTAGAGAGTTTTGCCATCGAACGAGATCGATGGCTTGGCATCATATACCTTTGAATTGAGAAACTTAAGAGGCCGGGGGTTCTGCCAGCGCCCGTTCTTGTCGCGGGTTGACATATAAATATCGAGGTTCTGGTCTTTGGCTGCCTTCATTTGGCGGTTCGAAGAAAAATAGAGAGTCTGCCCATCGGCTGATAGAGAAGGCAGGCCATCGAAGTACTTGGTGTTTAATACCTTAATGTTTTTTGGGGGCGACCATTCTGAACCCGTCCAGTTGCTTTCGTAAAGGTCGTACCATCCCCGACCATTATCGCGGTTTGATTGAAAGATCAGTGTTTTACCGTTGGCCGAAACCGTGGGTGCTAAATCACCCGCCTGTGAGTTCATGGGAATGGGCAACTTGATCATGCCCGAGCTCTGCTGGGCCAGCAAACTGCCAGCCGCCAGCAGCATTAACAAAGAATTAATTAGCTTTTTGCTTACCTTTTTCACCATTTTCAGCCAGGGTTTTGAAAGCAGACGCTTTTTCGCTCTGGCATTCATCATAAAGAGATGAAACGCGCAGGTTCGAATAAACAGAGCAACCCAACTGGCAGATTACCCCGAAGAATACTGCAATAATTGAGAGACGAAAAACTCTGAACAAATCAAGTTTGTTTAAGATGGGTACATCTCTACGCCAGTAAAATAAGACATAATACAGGCCGGCTGCCAGCACCAGGGCAATCAGGCCGGCCCACCATGAGACCAGGGGCAGCAGGGCCAGCAGCAGCAAGACGTAGAAAACAATATATATGATTACTTTCAGCACCTTAGTTATCATCGGCATCTTATATGGGTCATATTGAAACGCTGTCAAGATTATTTACCAAAGGGTTTTTTCTCTTGACTATGGTTTAAAAACTGCGAAAGAGGGGCCTATGAAGATATTCAAGAAAGTAGCAATCATTGGCGGCATTGCCTTTGTAGTGATCGTACTGGCTATTGGCATTGCCATTAAGGTTTTTGTTGACAAAGACCTGGTAGCCAAACTTATCGAAGATAACATTAATGGCAGGGTCGAGATTGAAGACATCTCAGTACCATTGTGGGCCGCATTCTCGGGCATAACCATCGACGGTTTTAAAATCGGCTATAAAGACGCCGAAATGAAAAAACCCATGAATGAACGTGCCAAAATGGCAAACAACAAAGTAGTGCTTGGTTTCGAGCAGTTTAACTTCTCTGTAGCAATTGGCAAACTCATCATGTCGGGGGGCAAAGAGTTTCAAATGAAAAGCCTGTTGTTAAAGAAGCCCAAGGTTAATCTCGTTATTGGCAAGAACGGCGGTAACAACCTAACCGGGCTTCTGGTGAAGAAGAAGACGAAAGAACAGATCGAGGCTGAGAAAAAAGAAGCTGCAGAAGCTAAAGAAGAGGCCA
Source organism: uncultured Leptospiraceae bacterium (assembly GCA_964532545.1). Lineage (GTDB taxonomy): Bacteria > Spirochaetota > Leptospiria > Turneriellales > CAZHLC01 > CAZHLC01. The sequence goes on from CAZHLC010000453.1 coordinate 1,984, forward strand.
AGAAAAAGAAAAAAGAAAAGAAAGAGCCCAAAGAGAAAAGCAAACCTTTTAATATCAAAGATCTCGATACCGAAATCAAAATGAGCAAGATCGGTTTAGTTGATGGTATTGTAACTGTTAACCTGAAAAAATCAGGGCAGACCATTATTCTGACAGACCTTGATCTGCTGGTCAAAGATATCTCAATTGACCCCAAGAACCTGGCTAAGAAGAACCGGGTAACCATCAATGCAGGTTTTACTGCTGCGCTGAAAGAAAGCAAGCGTAAGGGAGTAAAATCGTTCAGAGTTATTTTTGATTCTAACACAACTGTTAAACCCTTTAATGAAAAAACCGGCCGCGTAAGCGAAAACGCTCACGTAAAAGTTGGCCTGCTGAAAGGCACCAAGATTACCGGTTTGGCCATTTTTAACAAAATTAAGTCGGGTACAGCCCAGCTGAAAAAGGTTGGTGTGAACCTTGATTTTCTCGGTGATACCCTTGAGCTTAATAAAGACGCATGGGCGGGTGTTAAATATGCCGGCGGCAAAGTCACTTTCGATGAGCCCCCTGCACTGGTTACCAAAGACATGACTATCACCCTGAAAAAAGGTGATTACTTTCATTCTAAAACCATGAAGCACAAGCTTACCCCCACCGTTATTCTGGCGTCGAAGCATAGCGATAAAATCAACAAACAGGTTGAAAAAGAAATCGATAAGACCATGGGTAAGGCACTTAAAGGTGTCAAACTGCCTGGTGGCATCAAGGCCAAGTTTAATGCATCTGATGTGCGCAAAAAACTGCTGGCCCCGGCCCAGAACAAAAATGGCCAGTTTGAAATTGTGGCCCTCTCAACCAAGAAAATCGCTGACCCCAATGTAAAAATCATCAAACCCAAGTTTGGTAGCGTTGGTGATATGGTGGGCGGCTCGCTCAAGGGCCTCAATATTGGTGGCCTTGCCAGCGCTGGCCTGAACAAGGCAAAAAACTTTGCCAAGAAAAAAGCTAAAGAGCAGGTTGAAAAAGCCAAGAAGCAGGCCTCTGAGCGTGGTAAAAAAGAGGTGAATAAGCTTCTTAAGAAGCAGAAGCTTCCTTTCTAATTAAGAATACCACAAACTGTACGCAAAAAACGCTGGGCTTTGGCCCGGCGTTTTTTATTTTTGGCCCAGCCAGCTGGGCTTAATAAATTAGAGGTAAATGATCAGTAGAAAACTTAAAAGACGAAGAGGGCTTACTCTCTTAGAAATCGTGGTGGTACTGGTGATTATCGGCGTGCTGGTAGCCTTGGTGGCCCCCCGGGTTGAAACCTACATTCGCGATGCTAAAATCACCGCCGCTAAAGCCGAGGTGCGCACCATCGTAACCTCACTAAACAGCTATTATAACACTCAGGGGCAATACCCCAGCGATCTATACGTGATTGGCAAAGACTATCTCGACAAAGCCAAAATCAACGATAACAAACAGTTATTAGACCCCTGGGGCGTACCCTATAACTACAAAAGCGACAGCGCCGGCGGGGTAAAAAGCCAGCGCTTCGTGCTCTCAAGTGCCGGCCCCGATAATCTACACGGCAACCGCGATGACATCTCAGAAGCCGGTGGCTCAAAAGTCAGCCGCGAAAGCAGCGGCGATGAGTTTGACGAGAACCTCGAGTCTGAGCTTGTTGAAGAGAAGTTTGATTAGCGGCGAGGCGGCTTGGCAGCCGGGCAGCTTAGCGGCCAGGCAGTCTGCAAAAACAAGATAACAAGATATTTCAGATTTACAGGATTTTAGACCTTAGGTGTCACTCTGAGCGAAGTGAAGAGTCTTGTTCTGACTCAGCGTAAGGTCTTGTCGAAGATCTGCAACATTGCCTGAATACCTATCATCACCAGACTCTTCGGCCTTCGGCCTCAGAGTGACAGCGAGAATCAGTCTACCGGGCAACGCTAATATCCACCATTAAATCGCGCATCTAAACTCAACGATCGGCTTATAAAAACAGAAAGCCCTGCGGGGCAGGGCTTTCAAGAAAAGGAATGTGCTTTCCTCTCTCTTTTTTTGCTTACTGGGTAATGGCGATTACTTCGTCGCGGTTCACCAGTTCTAAGATCTGCTCGTATTCGGGCGAATCTTTTTTGTAGCGCAGCTCGGCTGCACGCAGTAGGTGCTCGTTTTTCTTCTTTTTGTAGAACAGAAGCTCTTGTTCTGTGCCAGCGTTGTACTTCTTAAGAATGTTTTCTTTGAAGCCATAGGCTGAAGCAAGGTAACGATGTGGGGGAACTTCACCCTCGTATTTGGGGTCAAGATCGATATAGCGCTCAAGCAGGTCGATAG
>CAZHLC010000454.1:0-4278 GCA_964532545.1 uncultured Leptospiraceae bacterium
CAGCTTCTTTTTCTTAACCACACCCTTCTTATCTTTTTCGATTAGCAGAAGCTCTTGAAAAACATCGCCTACGGGTGCGATTAACTTACCCCCCCTTGCAAGTTGATCGATCAAGGGCTGGGGAATTTCGGGTGGGGCCGCAGTAAGTATGATGCGGTCAAAAGATGACTGATCAGGCCAGCCCTGATAGCCATCACCGCATTTGGTATAGATATTTGTGTATTGCAGCCGCTTTAGAAGCTGTTGTGTTTTGCTGCAAAGCTCTGGTACGATTTCAATAGTATAGACTTCTTTTGCAATCTCAGCCAACACGGCCGCCTGATAGCCTGAGCCTGTACCGATTTCAAGCACCCTGTGCGAAGGCTCTGTATCGAGTATCTGGGTCATATAGGCTACCATGTAAGGTTGTGAAATTGTCTGGCCATAGCCGATTGGCAGAGGGCCATCTTCATAAGCCGAGCTTTGGGTATCTGGCCGGCAGAATTCATGACGGGGCACCTTTGCCATGGCAGCTAGAACTGTTTTATCTGTAATGTCACGCCCCTGCAGTTGGCGTTCGACCATTCGTTTTCGCTGGCTTTCGTAATTCATGGTGCCACGGGGGTGTTTCTCAGCACAAGTCAGGCCGGCAAGTGCTGCAATCAGCAGCAGCTGTTTAGTAAAGGCGCCACGAGACACCGGCAAATACCCTTGTCTTGCTGTGTACAAAGGCCTGCAACTCTTGAGTTTGAGGCTGTGGCTCAGTGTAATTGTAGCGGTGGTAAACACCGAGTGAAAAAACGCGGTAACCCATACTTAACCTGAGGCTGGGCATAAAAGCCAGTAGCATGGTCTCGTTATCAACCAGCTGCTGGGCCCCGGCTGGAAGGTTGCTATTGCTCAGCTGAATTTTGGCGCCGGTTAGGTGTGAAAGATCAAAGGCAAGATTGCGAAACAATGGCAGAGTATAGCCCATCTTCAATGTTGGGGCTACGGCAAAGTGCTCAGCACGGCCAACGCTGGCCACCTGAAACATGGGTTCAAAACCAAGATGCCAGTTGTCGACGACATAGTGGCTCATAAAGGCCGAGAAAGAGATACGGTTATTATCAAATTCGGTAAAACCAAAGCCCGCTTCGGTCAGCCCCTGCTTGCTTATTTTGCTCTTTTTGAATAGAGAGTAATTGCTGTTTACTTCAATCATATCGTAGGCCATAACAGAATACGAAATGAATAGAAATAAAAGTACTGCCCTCTTCATTAACACAATATAATCAGCCAGAACTCAAATGGCCAGCATCGGCAGCTAAAAAATGCTGGTTGGGCCAGCTCTACACTCTAGACAACCCCATGAAAACACTGCGTTTCTATTTTGATTTTATCAGCCCTTACTCTTTTCTAGCCCTGACCCAGGTCAAAGACTGGCCAGCTCAGAAGCCTGTAGAGATTGAATATATTCCCATACTGTTTGCGGCAGTGTTAAATCACCATGGCACCCAGGGGCCTGCTGAAATACCAGGCAAGCGGGCCTATACATTCAGAGATGTCTGGCGCTGGGCCAGACACTATGGCCTTGAAATTGAAGGCCCGCCCAGTCACCCTTTCAATCCACTGGCTTCGTTGCGCCTGGCGACTGCGGCAGAGCCTGCTGAGCGGGCCGGGGTGGTGGCGGCGATTTTTAATGCCTGCTGGCGCAATGGCCGTGACATCTCAAAATATGATGAGCTGGTTAAGGTTGTCACAGAGGCCGGCTTTGATGGTAAAGCCCTGCGTGAGAAATCGGCTTCAAAAGATGTAAAACAGAAGCTGATGGCTCAAACCCAAGAGGCCATCGATATTGGTGTTTTTGGTGTGCCTGCTCTGTACATCGACGAAGAGCTTTTCTGGGGCAATGACCGCCTTGTGTTTATCGAAAACATTATCGATGGCAAATATGAAAAACCAGATGAGGCCAAACTACAAGAGGCCATCAATCGGCCCTCGTCGGCCAGCCGCCCTGAACCAGATAGGTATGCATGGTACCCATACCCTTGATTTCAATTTCACCCCGGGCAATGGTTTTATAGCCTTCGCCAAGCTGGGCTTTTGTATGTTCGGTTATGTGAACTTCGCCTGGCAGGCCTGATGATTCCATTCTTGAGGCGGTATTTACTGTCTCACCCCAGAGATCATAAATAAACTTATTCTGACCGATCACCCCGGCGACTACTGGCCCGCTTGAAATACCCACCCGCAGCTTCAGTGGGGTTTCAAGATTTTCGTTCACTTCTTTCATGATCTTAAGCATGTCAAAGGCCAGGGCGACACACTGCCTTGCATGGTCGCTGTTGTGGTCGGGTATGCCGGCAGCTGCCATATAGGCATCACCGATGGTTTTTATTTTTTCAAGGCCGTGATGTTCAGCTGCCTGGTCAAACTTAGAAAAGATGTTATTTAACAGCGCAACCAGGTCATGGGGTTTCATACGTCGCGATAAACCGGTAAAACCCTCAATATCGGTGAACAGTACACTTACATTCTGGTAGAGGTCGGCAATATTTGTTTCACCAGAAAGAAGACGATCGGCTACCTTGCGTGGCAGAACATTGAGCAAGAGTTCTTCTGATTTCTGCTTCTCGAGCTCAAGCTCGCGGCGCTGCTCTGAAATGGTGCGGGCCTGCATAAATTCAAGACGTGAGTACGATTCAAAAAACCAGGTTGCAATCACCCCACAGGCATTGATAAAGCTGGTAAGGGCAACTACATATACAAAGTCATTGGTTGGCATATTAAATTGAAACCAGCTCATGTAGTAAAATGGTGCAAGCACCAGCACTGCGGTTAGAGTTGAAAAGAAGAAGCGCATGCGCAGCAGGGTATAGGCATAAATGTTGATAGAGATCACCAGCCCGTAGCCGTATTTGAGAGCAAAGTATTCTGGGGCCAGCCATAGAATATAGAATGAGCATGAGGCCGTAATTAAATTGGCCAATACCAGAAGCCATTGAAAGAGGTATACCCGGCCCATGCGCCTGGCCACAACCGCAGCCAGGGTATGACTGGGCACAACCACCGCATAAAGAAAAAGACTCACGCTTTCAAAGAAAGCTGTGTCAATAAACCAGATGATCACGCCCAGCATGGCATAACCAAAAGTGCCATAGGCAAACCCCGCTGATGCCTGGCGGGCAGCCTTGAGGTTATTTGCGATTACGAACTCACGGTCAATTTCGGGGTCATCAAAGCGGTGGGTCATCTGACGCCAGCGACGAGAGAAGAAGCTGTTTGTGTATGCTGAAGAGCGTTCGAGCTGGGTCATTTGAGCTGTTCTATCAGCCCTTTGATCTTATTGAGCCTGTCATCTTTTATTTTTTCACCTGAGTTGTCGCTGGCCATCTCATAAAAGAACTCGGCTCTCGACTTGACACCCGCCCTTGCATAGGCCAGAGAAAGCTGCAGTTGATTCTGTTTATGAGAGGGGCTGCGTAGAAACAGACTTTCACCATAGTCGATGGCCTTACTGTAATGCTTTGAGAACAGATAGGTTTTACAGAGATGAAAAAGATAATCATCTTTCAGGGGAAAGTAATGTTGAGCCTCTTTCAGCAGCTGCAGATATTCATTGCCCTTTTTCAGTTTTCGCAGAGCCAGAAGGGCCATATCGATGGCAAGGGCACTTTTAGTGAAAAAGTATTCAACCTTGTTGAGAGTTTCGAGGGTTTCAAGCCAGCGAGACTCGCGTGCGCTGATCGCGGCTTCATCAATCAGCTGCTTTTCTTCTTCGGTGATTTCGCGCTTTTTCGAAGTATTGCAGGTGAGAGAAACAAGTGAAAAATCATCTTTAAGCTCAGCTTTTTCAGAAATGCTGGTGAAGATGTTTTCAAGCTGGCAGTCGTTTTCTTCGATGTGCTTAAGAATGAGATATTCGTCTTCGTTTACAAACTGTTCGCCCTGCTCATTGGTCATTACCAAATCATCTTTACCGTCTGAACCCAGCAGAACCGTGTCACCTTCTCTCATCTGAAAAGTCTGAATGCGCATCTGCTCTGCTTCACCCGGGGTGCCCAGTTTGCGCATGGTTAGATGGTCTTCAAGAAATGACGCTTTTTTATCTCTATAGAGGGTTGCCCAGGGGTGTTCGGCATTTATAAAATACATTGCTCCGGTTTCTTGATCAACCAGGCCGAGAACCAGAGAAATCAGCATTGAACCGTCAAAAGATTCAAATATGTTTGAAAGATCACGGTAGCTGTTACGAATCCATAATTCGGGCAAAGTTTCTGCGGCCTTACCAATGCTGGCGCGCAGCAGCAGTGACTT
>CAZHLC010000455.1:0-4277 GCA_964532545.1 uncultured Leptospiraceae bacterium
ATACTTTGGTATATGCAACTTCACCGCAGGAAAGCCCGGCCCCCGCTTCACCCTCCCTGATACATTGCCCCGGTACACAAGGGCTACGGTGGTTGAGTGCTTGATATCATCAATCTTGCGCAGAAAGTGTTCGCCCAGCCCGCCAAATTTTACAGTGATCGCAGCTGTAGGCGCATAGAGGTCTTCATACTTGTAGCCACGCATATGCTCAGGCATGGCACCGAAACCCTGGGTTGCACCAATCCATGGGTCGGTACGCTCATTCATAATGGCGCTCACCCCAGAGGCCAGATGTGCCTGAAAGTTAGAGCCAATAAATTTATTGGGAATGCGACTCTTCAACAGCGTATAGGGCGTATGCACCGCACCTGCGCTCATGATCACATATTTGGCGGTGACCTTGAAGCGGGCCACCCGCTGGTGAGTATCGGGGTCAATCACATCACCCTCAACACCCAGGGCTACCCCTCTTTTAAAGATCACTTTCTCAACCTGTGAGCAGGTATAAATCTGGGTGCCCTGCTTCTCGGCCTTTGGCAGCACAGAACGGTCTACAGACTGCTTGTAGCCCCCGGCACAACCGATGAGGCAATCGCCGCAACCGCGGCAGTTTTTGACCGCCCGGGGCAGAGGCACGGGGTTGAGACCGGCGGCCTCCATGGCATCGCGGGCCAGCAGATTACGTTTACCCATGGCTGACATGGGGGTTTTCTGCACCGAAATCTGCTTCATGATACGCTTATAGGCATTATCAAACTCAGGTGAATTTACAAAGGTAAGGTTAAACTCGCTGGCCCATTCATCGCGCACATACTGGGGCAGCGGGTAAATAATGGCAGAGTTCATCACCGTGCTGCCGCCCAGAGCACGGCCCTGCAGTGAAGGTATTTGGGATGTGCCCGAAACCAGCCTCTGCCCACCATCCCAGAAATGTTTGGCCAGAAAACGGGGGGCATCGCGGGTCATATCTTCGACGCTCACCTGGCGGCCAGCTTCAACCACCACCACCTTCATGCCGGCTGCACTGAGATTCTGGGCGGCCATTGAGCCGCCGGGGCCTGAGCCAACAATAACGGCATCGCATTCTATATCATAGCCGTTGTTGACGTCTTTGAAATGGTATCTCATTTCTTTCTGGCTTTTTTTGATTTGATAGGCATGGCAAACGGGTCTTTAGGCATGGGGCAGTGCTTGTATTCGCCGATGTATTCAAGCACGGTGGGGTGTGACATATAAATCATCTGCAGGGCTGCCTTAATGGCTTCAGAAAACAGTCTAATGAAAAATATCTTCGACTTCTTCATACGCTGCAGAGTTTTTATGCGGTTTTCTAATGACACCTTTGAAAAAGGTTTAATGGCAGGCACCAGTAAGGGCAGTACTATTTCAGATACACAGTAGAGCACAAGCAACAGAAAGCGCTGAAAGGGTGGCATCAAGAACAGATTCTGGTAGGTGCGCTTCACCATGTCGACATCTTGCCAGTCAGGCGCGCCAAAATCGTTAACCGGATAAAGCGCCTCAGAAAGACCCCTGATACCATTGGTCACCCGGCGCATGATGAAACTGTTGCGATCAGTCATTGTTGCTATGTCGGTGTGCTGCGCGAATTGGGGCTGTCAACATTCAAAATTTTAACCGATAGTACAACAGCTCTTCTTCAACTTTGAAGCCGGCCTTCTCATACAGCCCCTGAGCCGTTTCGTTAAACTTCTGGGTTGAAATGCGTACTTCAAAGGCTGCGTTGTCTCTAGCCAGGGTAATGGCATGCTCAAGCAGAGCTTTGCCAATACCATTACCCTGCTGCTCTTTCACAACAAAGAGATCGTTTACCGTGAAATAAGACTCGAGATTTACAGACGAAAAACCAATGTAGAGCAGCAGAAAACCCACCGGTTTTTTTTCTTCGGCTAATAAGATCAGCGAGTCATCACTCAAAAATCGTTCAGCAATAAATTCATTACATCGCTCGACTTCATCAGGTTCATTAAAGCCCTTGCGGTAATCATTGAAGAGGGGTGACACAACATCGGTATCAGCGCGACCTGCCAGTCTTATCTTCACCTTATTGCTCATTGGCTACTTCGATTTTGCCAGGCGCCCCAGGGTGAGCCCCTGAACTAAGATCGAGAAGATAACCACAACATAAGTCATGGTAAGAAGTAGGTCGCGGTGTTCACCCCGCGGTATTGAAAGCGCCAGAGCAATTGAAATACCACCCCGCAGCCCAGCCCATGTCATAATACGAAGAGCCTTGGGGGGAAACTTTCTAAACCGGCTCATGAGCATAATGGGCCCGCCAATGGCCATAACCCGGGCCATAATCACCAGCGGAACCACCGCCAGCCCCAGTGAAAGGGCCCCTGGTTCAAATTCAATCAGAATGATTTCGATGCCAATTAAAACAAATAAAACGACATTGAAGATCTCATCGAGAAGCATCCAGAATGTGTCGAGATGTTCGCGGGTTTTGTCGCTCATGGCAAACACCCGCCCGTGGTTACCAATCATCAGACCAGCCACCACCACAACAATGGGGCCTGAGACATGCAGCATCAGGGCCAGACCATAGCCCCCCATGACCAGACCGAGAGTCAGCAGAATCTCTACTTCATAACTATCAATCGATTTCAGCATGTGATAAACCACAAAACCCAGAGCCAGCCCCAGACCAAGACCACCCACGGCTTCTTGCGCAAACAATAGCAGCCCATCGCTGAAGCCCATCTCGGTCTGGCCTGTGGCCAGGGTTAAGATCACTGAAAAGATGACTACCCCAACGCCGTCGTTAAACAGCGACTCACCGGTAATCTGGGTCTGCAGGCTTTTTGAAATACCCGCCTTTTTAAGAATGCCAATCACCGCAATGGGGTCGGTAGGCGAAATCAGCGAACCAAAGAGTAGTGCAAAGATAAATGGTATCTGCAGGCCGAAGTATCCGCATAAATAATAAACAAATACGCCGTTTAAGACTGTCGAAACAACGACACCAAGGGTAGCCAGCAGTGACACCACCCACTTCTCGCGGGCCAGATCTTCGAGGTTTACATGCAGAGCCCCGGCAAACAGCAGAAAGCTGAGCATGCCCTGCATCAGAGTTTTATTAAAATCAATCTGTTTAAAAGTGCTGAAGTATTCAGCAAGGTGAAGAACACCGAACTTATCGAGGCCAACAATAGCCAGCGATAACACCAGGGCAATCAGCAAAACCCCGATAGTAGTGGGCAGTTTGATAAAACGGTGATTTATGTAGGCAAAAATTGCCGAGAGCGAAACGATGATGGCGGCCAGAGAAATAATATCCACAAGGCAGAGGTTTAAGAGAGTGCGTTAACTGTAAACCGAAAATGGGGGCGCAGCCGCTGGGCCGCGGGGCGGCAGGACTGCTAGACGGCAGGCAGCTGCACACATGCGATAGCCAATCAGATTCATCACGATACAGAAAAAACATAAAATATCCTGAAAAAAAGCAAAAAAAATGGGAAATTTTTTCTCTATAGGGGTATTACCTTTATAAATTATGGTTACGAGGTTTAGATATGAACGATGTGGTTTCTATTATAGGTATGGCCATTGTTGGTTTGGCTGTGATCGGCTACATGATTCGCAGCTCTTCTTTACATGTAAGACAGCAGAGCATGGTTATGAAACAACAGACTGACCGGCTGATATCTGAAGGGCATAGAAGGTTAGAGTATAGCCTCGCCGAAGGAAGCAAAAGATTAGAACTCAGTCTCATTGAGGGAAATAAAAGGTTAGAACACAGCATAGCCGAAGGCAACAAACGCCTTGAAACCAGCCTGGCTGAGGCTAATCGCCGCCATGAAGAGAACATGGCCGACAGCCGACTGTGGATGCGTAAGCTGGGCTATAAAGTTGATCAGGTTTTCGAGCGGGTTGACCACCCAGAAGAGAAGAAGTAATTAGCGGCCTGGCGGCCTTGAAGTTTGAATAAGACCGAATCTTTAGGTTGCCACGGCCGCAAAGCGGCCTCGCAATGACAGTTTAAAGCTTAGATTATATTAGTTTCGCCTTCGAAGACGTCTTTGCAGGGGCCAGTCATGTAGACATGGTTGTTCTTCTCAGACCAGTAAATCTCAAGAATGCCGCCGGTCAGCTCAACCTTGCTTTTTCTTTTAATCTTACCCTGCAGAACACCTGCAACCACAACGGCTGATGCACCAGTACCACAGGCCAGAGTTTCGCCGACCCCACGCTCCCAAGTGCGTTGTTTGACGAGGTCTTCATCAACCATCTGTACAAACTCAACGTTGGTA
>CAZHLC010000456.1:0-4274 GCA_964532545.1 uncultured Leptospiraceae bacterium
TTCCTAATTGTAGTATTTAATTATGGTATCACGCTTTTCAAGACCATCAACAACCCGGCCCACGTCTTTAACTCTCACTTTATAGCCAAGGTCGCTGGCGCGAATGATAATGCTTGCAACGTCTTCGGGTGTTTCAAACTCTGAAAGAGTAACCAGACCCTTTTCGCTGGTAAAAGATTCAAGACTGCCGCCCGATACCCGCAGTTTGTTCTGTTTGATGGCAGTTATGACCTCTTGAAATGAAATCTGTCTCTGTGCCATTTTGCGCCGGTTTAACAGAATCTGAATCTCTCGGTCACGAACGCCGCTTTCGTTCACCTTCGATACACTTGAAATATCAAGCAGTCTTTTCTTCAGCTCTTTGGCATGAAAGCGCAGATTCTGTTCATCGTCGCCGGGCAGCGTCAGAGCTACTTCATAAATTGAGAAGTTGTCTACTTTTACTTCGAAGATATAGGGTTTCTCTTCAACTTCGGTGGGCAGGTCACTGACCCCTTCAATGGCCCGTCTAATGTCGTCTTTGACCTTGTCTTTATCTTCAGAATCGGGGTCGATGAAGACCTGAATGCGCGACATACCTTCCATCGAGCGTGAAGTGTATTTTTCAATGCCGTCGACTTCTTTAAGGGCTTCTTCAAGTTTTACGGTTACATTAAGCTCAACATCTTCAGGTGACGCACCGGGGTAGATGGTGGTAATGTTCATTTTCTCCATGTCTACCCGGGGAAAGCCCTGGCGCTGTATCTGAAACATCACAGCCACAGCCACCCCCAGAATGAAGATGATGATCAGTTTCGTGACTATGGGTCTGGCAATGAGATATCTGATTATTGACATAAATTCAGGTTGCGACCAGTGCCTGGTATTGAAGTTGACCCTAATCAGTTTTTTAACAGAACGGCAACCATATAAAGACAATGAAAGATAAACAATTCATCATTTTTGACTGGGATGGCACTCTTTTTAACTCTGTGCCTATTATTGAATATGCTCTTAAAAAATCATTTGTTGAATCAGGTTTACCAGAACCTGCCGGTGAAGACTGTCGCTACATCATCGGTCTTGGTTTTCGTGAATCACTTGATCATCTGCATAAGGGGCTTACTGAAGGCCAGATTCTCAGAATTGTAAAAGCTTATCGGCGACACTATCTTGGCGGTGAAAAAGAGGGTGCTCTATTTGAGGGCCTGCGCGATCTATTAGAGGCGTTGGTTAACAAGGGGCACAAGCTGGGCGTGGCGACTGGCAAGTCACGTAAGGGCTTAAGCCGGGTTCTCAGCAATTTGCAGCTCGAAGAATATTTTCTGGCAACCCGCTGTGCCGATGAAACAGATTCGAAGCCCAGCCCCAAGATGCTGCATGAGCTGCTGGCCGAAACCGGCTTTGCCAATGAAGCCGCAGTGATGATTGGTGACACCACCTTTGATATGCAGATGGCCAAAGACTGCCCTATCGATTCTGTTGCCGTAACCTATGGCGCCCATGAGAGGGCCGCCCTTGAAGAAATACAGCCCGGGCATCTTTGTCATACGCCTGCAGAGCTGATTGAACTACTGACCAGTTAGATAATTTGCTTTTAAAAGATTCTGGTAGGCTCGGTTGTTGGCCCTGATAAAAAAAGGTAGAACAGCAAGCAGTAACAGCCCAATGCCGTTGTAACCATAGTCGTACTGATGAAACATCATGAAGTAAGACAGGGCCAGGGTAATTGAACCGGCTAACAATCTGAAGGCCCAGGGCAGGGCGGCCATGGCATTGGTGGCAATGGCCAGCAGAACCAGAGAGAGTGTGATGGCCAGGGTCATTACATAGGGTTCTTTCAGTTGAAGTAAAAAGAATACCAGGCAGAAGCCGAGAGCCAGCCCCAGTGTGCCTGCCAGAGCAATCGCTACAATCTGCATCAGGTTGGTATCTTTGATGAACCTGAATAGAGAAAACAAAAAAAGCAATAGCCACAGCCCAGTGAGACCCAGAAACCAGGGGCCAACATCAGCGGCTTCAGCAGCCATCAGTGACCAGAAAAAAATTATAATGAAGAAAGCCAGGTAATAGATCACAGCTCGAAACGACTTATAGAAATCAGCACTTAAGGCAGCCTGCACCCGGGGTTGCTCTTCTTCTTTTATCTCGATGCCCGCCATGGTATTGTTTGGTCACTATTCTTCAGTATGTCTACAAAAAATCGTTGCTGTTTTGATTGTTGTCTATACTGCAGTAACCATGGAATGGATCATAGCTGTAGCAATTCGCGTTCTTATATATGCTCTTTTACTCTACCTGCTTGCTGAGTTCTTTAAAGATTTTGAAATCAATCGTAGCGCCCTGTTTTCGCTGGCCATAATCTTAGCGGTGATATCATGGGTGCTTGGTTTTCTACTGGCCCCAATAAAATGGATCACCGCGGTGCTTTCACTTGGCTTTCTGACCTTTATCGGAACATGGATCATCAACGTCATAATAATGAAGGTAACAGATAAGTTCTCTGATAACCTCACCATAGGTTCATTTGTTACTCTGCTGATCAGCGGTGCGGCCCTGTCGCTGGCTGACATGGTCATTCGTTTCGTCGTATAATGCGTCTATCAAGGCTGCTGGTCTTTGCACTGAGCCTGCTGGTTCCGCTAATGTTAACCTCACAGGCTGAACGGCCAGACTGCGTATTTAGAGGAACTCTCAACAACTCTGAAGTACGAAGCAGCAAGTGCAAAATCATCAGCGATGTTTTAAACCCCTATCTCACCATGAGTATGAAATATGCCGGGCGTAAATATGATCTCGAGCTCAGTGGTATTAAAAACATAAAATCTGGTAAGTACGAAATCGTTTTAATGACAAATCTTGGCGGGCGCTTTGATCGCAATGTAGGCAAGTTCAGAGCCATAGCCACCCAAACCGGTGAGCGCGTTCGTATCAGGGCCTCAGATATTGTTCTTATGGCCCGCCGCGATACGTACGTGCGCCTCAATGGTGTTTTCAGCTGGGTCGATATAACCCCCAAAAGAAACATTTGTTTTGCCTGCGATTGCTACGACTGACCCCATCCCCCCCCAATAGGGGGGATGGGGAAGGGTGAAAACACTTGACACTTGGCAACACAGCGTTCTTTGACCTTATATGAATCACCCCCGTTTGAGCCAGTTGCCCCCATATGCCAAATTTGCCGTTGCAATTTATATGTTTTTGATAGCCTGTGTGCTGGTGATTGCCATGATTCTTGGTGCTTATCACGGCGGCTTCATTGGCAGCAGCAAAAGCAAAGAAAATAATGATTCGGTTGAGCAGGTCACTGAAGCTGGCGATAGCGAATATGACGACGAAGAGAGCGGTGACGATTCTGACGGAATCGAAGTCATCGGGGCTGAAGGTGATACCAAGCCATCAAATGTAATACAAACACCATGGTTTCAATATGATAATTTTAAGCTGGGCCATGCTCATATCAACGGCCAGAGCCTTGTTTTCTTTACGGTAGTTCTTTTATTTGTTTTCACCGGGGCCTCTTCAGGGTCAAAGAAACTCTGGAGTCTCATACTGGCTCTGTCGATAATTATTCATACGCTCGGGTTGTTTTATCAGCATAAGCCCCCCTTTGACATTATACTACGTGTCAGCGGAACATTATTTGCTGTGGCAACTGCGGTGATGGGTTTCTTCATTATAAAAGATATTGCAAAGAAGTCCGATACTGAAAGCTAAAGAGATCATTATGCTTCATAAAAAGGTACTTTTATTTTCTATCATACTTGCCCTGCTGGCCATGCCCGTCTGGCCACAAGACTATGACGATGATGGCGTTATCGAAGCCGGCAATCAGGCAGATATTAAGGTCGTCGATGAAGGCGCCCAGGGCAGTACATCGAGTACTATAGATGCTGGTAGCCAGACCCAGGGCGCCAAAGTCAAGGTTGCAGGTGCAGATCTACAGTTCAGTGGTTTTGTAGACATGGGTTTTTTCTATGCCCAAAACGGTGGCGTAGGCTTTCGCAAAGATATCGATAACAAATCTGGTTATGCAGGTCAGGCCGCCGGGGTTTTTCTCGGTGATTACGCTGCCACTTACATTAATTCACGTAATGAAAGTGCCAGCCAGGGTTCTACCAGAAGCTTTATGGATGATCCGGTCGCATCGAATGGCGGCCCCTCATTTATTTTAAACAGTCTTTATCTCAGAATGGTCAGCGATATTCATGATAACTTTCGTTTTCAGGGGGCTGTTGTATTCGCTCCCCGCCAATACGCAGCACTGAATGCCAGCGACGTCGTCGAACTTGACC
>CAZHLC010000457.1:0-4269 GCA_964532545.1 uncultured Leptospiraceae bacterium
AACCACAGCAGAATACCCAGACATAGAGCCGTCTCAATGAGCATGCCCGACACAGGTGCACTATGATAAAGCCCCAGACCCACAGCTGCTGTTTCTGCGCCAAAGATAAAGTGTTCAAAACCCACCAGCAGATCGAGCACTTCATGGCCCAGCACCAGAGCGCCGACCCACATTGCGACATAGCGATCTTTCAATAACAAAAAGGTAAGTGCGGCAGCAGCCAGAGCCCAGCCAAAAACCGGTAGAATATCGTGAGTATAGGTCATGTCGACCTTTACCTCTTTCAACGAACCACCAATCTGCTGGGGTAACCAACTTTCAATACCGAGCACCACAAAGGCAACCATGGCAAAATCTAAGAGCTGGCTGGCGGCCAGATAAAGCCAAATATTGGCTTTTTTATTTTTCTCAGCTGTCATCTGGTAGGCTACCACAGCTGTAGCGTAATGCCCCATCAGCATATCAGCTCTCTGACCTCGTTACCAGATAGCCAATCGCGAAGAAACTGCCGGCGTAAACAATCGCCAGTAACAATATTACATTCATAGTAATCCTCCATTATTTGACAATATAGTGATCACTATGTATATTGGCAAATATTTGTGGGATATTTTCACCCGGCAAAGGTGATTGCCGCAGCATTTAACCACAAACTTTTGGAGGTTGTTATGCCGCAGAAAAGCGTAAAAAACCAGATGCTACAGGTGGCCTCAGAGCATTTTTACCGACATGGCTATGACGCCACCTCGGTCAAAAACGTGGTTGAAGAATGCCAAACCACAGCCCCTGCATTGTACCATCATTTTGGCTCAAAAGAGGGCCTGGCCCTGGCCTATTTAGAAAGCGCAGCCGATGTGCAGCAGCAGCGTTGGCGGCCTGTATTCAGCAAGCCATCTCTACCAGAAATTATCGACGCCTGGGTAAAAGTGATAAAAAGCGATATTCGCAAAAAAGAATATTTCGGCTGCCCCATTGGCAACTTCAGCTCACAACTAGATCTGGCCGCCAGCCAGAGTCCCACCCATGAGCGCCTGCAACAGAAAATCGGTACAATCTTCGAATCATGGATTACCGCCATGTCAGGCCGCTTTCAAGAACTGCAGCAACTCAAAGAACTTTCACTTGAAGTAGAAACCACCAACCTGGCGATTCAGCTGCTCAATACTTATGAGGGGGGCTTGCTGGTGTGGCGGGCTACCCATCGAAAAGATGTGATAACGACTCTCTGTAGCCAGCTGGTTATGATCAGTGAAACGGCCTTGAACCCGCAAAGCCCCTGAATAAAACAACTGAAAGGGCTAAACCTACTCAACAACCCACTGAACCCAGACAACGGGTCTGCCATTTCTTGTGCTTCTGGGTTGATACAACAATTCAATACCATAGCCCACATCTTTGGCGTTTTCAATCTGCCCGCTTAACTCATCTTTAATGGCCAGATAGAACTTCTCATCTTTGCGGCCTTCGACATGGGCTTGAAAAACCCTGAATGGTTCATGAGCTTCGACATCAATACCCGTGGCTTCGATCTCATCTGCGATGATGAACTTCGCAATGAACTGCCTGCTTTGATTCTTCTCGATATCGGAAAGCAGGTTTTCATAGGTAATTCGATACATCGACTTTTTTACATCATCGATTTCATCTTCGGGCAACAAAGGAACCTGTATCTCTTTTAGTTGATCAAGCTTAACGACCAGCCCTCTTACTATAACACAGACTTCTGCATAAAAAAATAATACCGTGTAGGTGCGCGCATCTGTGGTTGTTTGAATTAAGTGGTTACCCCCTTTGCGGGTCGAGATTGCGCGATCGGTTGCAACCTCAAATGCAAATTCGTCGTTGCTACCTAAAAAGCCAAACCAGCGCGAGCTACAGGCCGAACCTCTACCTACCCCAAGAATCTTATATTGGTCTTCTGAAAGTTGCAGATTGAGGCTTGAACCTGAAGCCTGCTTTATAGGATAATAGGTCACACATGAACTGAGCAGAAGACCCGCAAAAACAATACTTATTATACTTGAATTTCGTAGTTTCATTTTTTTTGACTCTTACCTTCTCTGTGGCGGGCTTTTTTGTAAGCCTGCCAGACAATTTCTTGTAGGGCAGATACCTTAAGCAGGTGGGGTAGCTCACTAACACTGACTTTGCCCACCGCTGTATCAATTTGAGAATCGGCAATCTCAATAATAAGACGCTCTTCGATGGCCATAACGGCTTCAACAATGTCAAGGGCGTCGCCACGCCCGGGTTGCTGCCAGAAAACCCTGGCTGGCCTGATGGCCTCTTTACTCTGCCCAAGTTGAATCGCAATCTCTTCGATTACAGCCCCATAGATGGCCTTTTTCGTAGCCGGGTGGGTGAGCTTGCTGCGAAATACAACTGCTGGCTGCCGAGGGGGATTACAAGCACTCAATATGATTGCTAAGACAATTGATGCCATTCGGATTACAAGCCCTGCTAAATGCTTAAAATACATCAACTCGCCCCACATTTGGGGCAGCTTTCGTGTTTGCTGATTGAAAACTTAGAACCACAGTATTTACAGGTCACCACAGTGGTGGGTGGCTTAGCATTGTCTTGCAAAAGCAGAATGCTCTGCCATGGGTGGGTGCCTGAATACTTTACTGCCACGCTATGGCCCACCTGAATCTGCTTACGAATTACAAGGTCGCTGCTGATATTGTTTATGCGCCGTGAGTGAGTTTGGCCAGCCCTGTCTTGGTAAGTATACTCTACAATCGAAAAAACGGGTTTTTGGTTCACTAGAAAAGAATAGTTCTTATCAACAAAGGTAACCTTGCCTTCGGTTTCGATACCTGTTTTGAGAATATGCAGCTTCTGTTTGTGAGCCTCTGCAGCGCGGGCCCGGCCCCGCAGCCCCCTTACCAGAAAGATTGCGCCCAGGCCCGACAGAAAACCGCCGATGCTGTATTTCAATATGCTCTGCAGGTTGCCACCTTGAACCTGTTTACCCTGAACCGTGATTACCGTTGATTCAGAACTAATGGCAAAATAGACAATGGCGCCAACCCCGATTAATATCAGAGCAACAAAAAGAAGCACGTTGTTTCTCATATAAGACAATGTGGTTTGATATATTGAATTTGAATAGTAAATTTATCTTGTAAAGAAGCTTCTTCGGCCGTCAAATATCAGGCGAAGCAGTTATAATGTGCCCCTTGAGAGCAACAGATTGAGCAAAGTTTAAAGTTCCCCCCAATTAACTGTAAGAGGCTGTTTTTATAAAATTCACAATATGACGGGCCAGCTCTTCGCCCTTATCTTCTTGTAAGAAATGGCCGGCATCTTTAATATCAATGGGTGCCACCGCCCCGGGAATTTCTTTAGCAAAGAACTCACGCATTGAGCGGGTAATGGGGTCTTTGTCAGAGAACATAACCAGGGCCGGGTTCTGCCACGAGCGCAGTTTTTCGCGGGCGGCTTCAGCAATGTCGGCCCCGGCAAAGAAAGGCAGAATAGGTACCAGGGCCGGAAAGATTCTGGCACCCGCCTTGTACTCACTTGACGGAAAGGGGGCCTCATAGGCCGCCTTGATGGGCCCGGGCAGCTGCATGGGTGGGTAGCAGCCGGCGCTGATAATCTCACCAATAGGCAGCTCGGGGGCCAACTGTGAAAAGGTGCGCCAGCCCAAAAAGGCTGCCACCGAACCAAGACCCTGCAGACTCATGAGCATACCCAGATCACCGGGCAGGCCGGTATTCATAATAACCAGCCGTTTAATACGATGGGGGTGCAATGTAGCCAGGGGCAGACCTAACAACCCACCCCAGTCTTGAACCACGATGGTCACCGAAGTCAAATCAGCCTGCTCTATAAAGCGCTCGAGACTGCTGAGCTGTTGCTGGTATGAATAAGCCGAGGTCTCGGTATACTTGTCTGATTTGCCAAAGCCAATAAGATCAGGTGCCACAGTGCGGTATTCTTTTGCAAGAATCGGTATCATCTTACGGTAAAGATAAGACCAGCTCGGCTCGCCATGCAGACAGAGCACCGTTTCACCTTCTCGGGGCCCCTCATCTACATAATGCATGCGCACACCATCTTGCAGGGCATAGTTTGGTTTGAAATTATAGTCTGGCAGGTTAGCAAAACGTTCTTCGGGGGTGCGAATAATGGCGGTAGTCATCATTGATTCTGCTGTTTATCGGGCACAAGTGCCTGCATAGCAAAAGACACTGCATCATTTAACAAATCGACGCCTCTTGAGATCAGCTGGTCAAGGCCCTCGTTCTTCTGCCAGCTTGT
>CAZHLC010000458.1:0-954 GCA_964532545.1 uncultured Leptospiraceae bacterium
CGTTCAGGTGATGGTGACGTCGAACCGAAGGTTCGATGTGTCGACGTAGCGCCGGTGGGCCGATTAATGAACCTCACGGTTCAGGCCCATCCGGATGAAGCGGAGGAGACCGAGGGCCCGGTCAGGGCCCGTAGCACCATCACCTAGTTGTGTGATGTATCGCTTTCTATTTAGCTTTTATCTCGGATATCAAAGTATCACTATACTTTGTGCCCTTGTACACTGATAGTATTTCTATGGCGATGAGGGAAATTCCATCAGAGGTTTTGCCCTGAGGAATTGAGAGTTTCTGGAATCCAAACAAATCTTTTAGAATGATCTCATGGGCAGCCACGACTTTGATTTTCCCATACTCTTCGCCCCGAGCATCATATTCGCCGGTTAACTCGCCTTCTAATAGGTAGACCCGCACTTTCTTAGGTCGATTATTTTTTTTAAACAAAGACTTTGATCGTCCAAAGCCTGCGAATATAGAAACTTGCTTGGATGGATTTATATTTACGATTAGAATCTCGCCGATGCCGTCATGCTTCGCGCCTTCAGACCATGCGGTTTTAGTGTCTCTGTCAAAAGCACTAAAGGCACTGTATTTGCATGTATATTCATCATAGGCTTTGCCTTTCGATTTAGGCTTACGACCGTCCGGTTTTAGAAAACTCGAAGACCAGTTCACGGCATCTGAGTCTTTGAGGTAATTGTATCGTAAGCCATTCAAGACTTTACCTGGTTTTAGGCTTTTCTTGACTTCAGAATTAGTAAATTTCTTACAAGGATTAGCAGTGTACTCCTGCGCAAAGAGGCCAGCTTGTGTTGGAACAATGCTCTCGGACGACCGTACTACGCCCCAAGTGATTACGGCAAGAATCCCACTTAAAAACAATAAGAGTGTCGCCTTTGGCGGAATCGTTTTGTTACGGTGAAATAAAAGTAAACTTATGCCCGACAATATTGAGA
>CAZHLC010000458.1:964-4263 GCA_964532545.1 uncultured Leptospiraceae bacterium
TAAGTACAATGAGACAATCTGATGAGATGTAAAAGTTGTTCCCCGGCAGGGACCAGTAAGAACTATCTGAATAGATTAAATAGTTTCGAATGGCCCATACAGCTGCCACAATCGCAATTAGTGTAAACAGCGAGTAGATATACATACTACGTATTTTCATAGATTTAGAGCTCTTTCAGAGCTATTTTAAACGAAGCTCTGCGCAAAACAATCGGAAAAAACGTTAAGAAGCAAAAATGTCACACAACGTTCAGGTGATGGTGACGTTGAGCCGCAGGCTCAATGTGTCGACGTAGCGCCGGTGGGCCGACTAATGAACCTCACGGTTCAGGCCCATCCGGATGAAGCGGAGGAGACCGAGGGCCCGGTCAGGGCCCGCAGCACCATCACCTAGTTGTATGAAGTATCGGGTTCAAGGTTTTTCGTTGTCTGGGTAAGTGCTTGCTATTTGTAACACAATTCGGTTGCATGTCACAATGAAGCCAAGCGGTTCCCTTTTGTTATTAGTTTTCTTTCTGAGCAGTTGTGCTACGACCCCATCGAAGAAGAAAGACCTTGTAACAGAAGGGTGGCTGACGGAAAAAACTTTTCAGGCCAGAGGGTTCGCAAAGCTGAGAAAGGGTCAGCTATCTTCAGAGGAAAGTAAGAGTTTTCTTAGATTGGTAGCTAAAGAAAGAGCACTCAGAAGGGCGGCCCGTTTAATGCTGGGTACACGTGAAATGCCCTGTTTCGATCAGGCAAGGTTTTATGCATTTCTTAGAAAAAAACAGGAAATCGTCCACATCAAAGAATCACCGAGGCGATACAGTTTAGTTGTTCGCTATCACATAGGCCCTGTGAAAAATCTTATGGAAGCCACCTCAACCGAGAAATGTGATGTGAAGACAGATCCTCATCCATAAAGTTTATCAGCAACCCAAGCTAAACAACCCGATATTTCATACAACGTTCAGGTGATGGTGACGTTTGACCGTAGGTCAAATGTGTCGACGGAGCGCCGGCGAGCCGACTAATAAAGCTCTTGCTTTAGGCGAGCCGGGTGAAGCGAAGGAGACCGAGCGGCCGGGTAGGCCGCGTAGCACCATTACCTAGTTGTGTGCAGTAATTTCTGCTTTGGAGATTTGCTTGGGCTTCAGACAAGTGCCTCATATGAGAGAAGCATCATCTTCGAGTCCTCAACAGGCACCTGGGCGTAAACTTTACCTTGGTTGTCAGAGAATTCTACTTCGAAATTGTGCTTATCCAGCATTTCAACAAGAGTGCCCACCTGACCTTTCTTGAGACCTTTTTCAGGCAGGTCTTCGGTCAATGCGATAACATCATTAATGTTCATAGCCCTCCTAAAATATAAAACAACTCACCATTCGTGGAAAATTTTCATTGGTGCGGATAATCCAAGTAGTCCGAATGGTAACTTCTCTCCCCAGATGAGTTTTAGAAAAGTCAAGTACATATCGCTGGCCAAATTGATCTTTCAATCCCAATTCTGCATTTTTCTTTAACAGAGCTTCTCGAATCCAGCTTAGAAGCGTATTTGCATCCGCAAGCTCGATACCCAGTAAGTCTTTAAAGAGGAGTGCTTTATGTTTACCTCTGGGATGTTCTGGATTTAATGTATACTCCGTTAATTTGGCGGTATCGATTATTGCTTTTTCACAATTGGGTATTTTCAAGATGCCAAAAAGCCTTGAGCTAACATGAAATCAACAGCTTTAAAAAGTCAAACAGCAAATCTCTCTATCCCCTGTTTTGCAAAGAAGCTCTCAGCAGAAATTATTGCACACAACGTTCAGGTGATGGTGACGTTTGACCGTAGGTCAAATGTGTCGACGTAGCGCCGGTGGGCCGATTAATGAACCTCACGGTTCAGGCCTATCCGGATGAAGCGGAGGAGACCGAGGGCCCGGTCAGGGCCCGCAGCACCATCAGCTAGTTGTGTGCAGTTTAACCCGGGAAGAATAGTTGTGCGGCCTGCAAAACCAATGAAGTTAATAGGAGAATGCTAGTAAATAAAGCCATAATCGAAGAAAGCTTTAAAAAAAAGGTTTGATTGCGTTTATAATAAAAGTAAAAGCCGTGTGAAAGAAACGAAAAGCAAACAATTGCAATGCTTACCAATATGAGATTATGCTTTTCGTTTTCACCTCTGTAATTCAGAAAAACAGATGGTACTATGGTTAATGCTAACAAGGCAATGGCGGGAATAACTAAACGCAATATATGCATAAGTTATTCAAAAAACTAATAGGCAGGCCGCAAATACAATTTCATGGGTTAAATTGCACACAACGTTCAAGATATGGTGACGTTGCGCCGTAGGCGCAATGTGTCGACTGAGCGCCGGTGGGCCGACAAATGAACCTCACGGTTCAGGCCCATCCGGGTGAAGCGAAGGAGACCGAGCGGCCGAACAGGCCGCGCAGCACCATATCTTAGTTGTGCGAAGTATTTGCAATTCAGTCTTTCTCAGGCGCTTTCTTAATAGACCTTTTCTGACAGTCCAAACTGTAGCGATCTTCAAAATAGTATATGCCAGGTTTCTTTCTCTGTTGCAGTCTTTTCATTCGCTCCTTCGGGTCTTTTGGCATGTGTGATACGTGGTAGGCTTCATGAAGAAAAGTCTTTATCAAAGATATTCGTGAAGCTTTTGTTTTTGCCATTGCCTGTCGCAGAACATTTAGAGAGATCAACCCAGTAGCGTAGCAATAGTTTTGGGTGAGTTCATTTGGAAATTGAACACAATAGACTCTGCTGAGTCTTATATTTTTTCGAATAGGCTTCACGAGACTTTCAGGGAAGTTTTCTAGTTTTTCGCCCTTAACATTCTTTTTATCCTTCTGTTTAACGTAGGCGTTATAGGTGCCAATGATTGTATAAATTAGATTTCGGTATTCTCCCGATTCAAGCTCTGATTCAAAAATAAAACCGGAGAAATAAAAGTCTGTGCCCTCGAATCCGTGTTTGGCCTCTCTTTTTCGATGCTCTCTATGGGTTTTCAGGGCTCTCTTTAATGTCTCCTCGAATTTAGGATTTTCCTTACCGTTTTTACATCGGTCATATCGAATGTATTCGGCAAATAATCCATGCGACCCTAACAGTGAAGAAAGCGCAATAGCGAGAAGTGCCTTCATAGTCAAACTTTGTTGAGGGTACTCACAATTGCAAATATTTCGCACAACGTTCAAGATATGGTGACGTTGCCCCGTTAGGGGCAATGTGTCGACTGAGCGCCCGACGAACCGGGTAATCAACCTCACGGTTGAGGTGAGTCGGGATAGGCGATGGAGACCGAGCGGCCG
>CAZHLC010000459.1:0-4251 GCA_964532545.1 uncultured Leptospiraceae bacterium
TATGAATTCTTAGACGTTTTAAAAACTCAATGCTCTGCTTAAAAGAATAAAAAAATGCCTGACCCGGCGCAGTTTTTGCTGCGGCCCGGGTCAGGGCCACAATTCTTCAGGGCTCTTCAGTACCCCGAAAAGTTGAGAATTTTCAAGTCAGATATATTACCTTGTAATTAGCGGAAGTACATTCGCAGATTTCTGATTAGCCTGGGCTAACATCGCCGTACCACTCTGTACTAATATCTGTCTTGTTGTAAGATTCACCATCTCTTCTGCCATGTCTGCGTCTCTAATGCGCGATTCACTGGCCTGGGTGTTTTCGTAAGCACTCATCAGCCCCTTGGCGGTAACCTCAAGGCGGTTTGAGTATGCACCCAGATCGGCGCGCTGTTTCATTAAACGCTGCAGAGCATTATCAATAACCCCGATGGTTTCGTTCGCGCGAGCGACCGAAGAGAGGCTGACAGTCTGGTTGTTTGGCTTTAGGCCAAGCGACTGGGCTGTCATGGTGCCAATAAACACCCTTTCACGCTGGTGCATGTTTGGCCCCATGTGAAACCACATTGAGCTTGTTTTGCTTTCGCGTGCGTAATCGCCCTGAAAGAGTTTAAGAGTATTAAACTCTGCCTGTGAAGCGATACGGTCAACCTCGTCAACCAGCTGAGAAACCTCAACTTGAATCAATGTACGGTCATCTTTGGTATAAATACCATTGGCTGACTGTACAGAGAGTACCCTGATTCGTTGCAAAATATTTGAAACCTGGTCAAGGTAACCATCGGCGGTCTGAATAAAGCTCATACCGTCTTCTGTGTTTCTTTCGGCCTGTCGTAGGCCCTGCACCTGCGTTCTCATTTTCTCTGAGACAGCAAGACCCGATGCATCATCGGCAGCGGTGTTTATCCTCATCCCTGAAGATAAATGCGCCATAGTCTTGTCAACTTCCCAGTGTTGAAACTTGAGCGTGCGGTGTGCATTGATTGCACTTAGATTATGGTTAATAATCATAAGACACTCCTTTGTCTATGCTATGGACGTAAGTCCAGGCAGCACAGTTAGTCAGTTAGACAGCTTGCCAGTTCGTCAGCTCAGTCATCATGTTGACCAAGCTGACACGCAAATGCGAAAGACTGGTCGACTGAATAACTGCCTCCCTGGACTAAAGGAGTCTAATGCAATCTCTTAAGATCTGTACCTGTGCGTACAGACCCGGTATTATCTCTTAAGTAGAGCATTCAGTTGTCAAAATGGGCGTTAAGGCAAGCCCCGCAAGATGAGGCCAGGCCTCATCTTGCGACCATTATTGAACCGTTTATCGTATCAGTTGTAATACGTTCTGTGGTCTAACATTGGCCTGGGCTAACATAGCCGTACCGCTCTGAACCAGTATTTGGTTCTTGGTGAAGTCAGTCATCTCTTCAGCCATATCAACGTCACGAATACGCGACTCAGAAGCCTGAATGTTTTCATATGCATTCATAAGCCCCTTGGCCGTGTGCTCAAGTCTGTTGAAGTAGGCCCCAAGATTAGCGCGCTGTTTGTTGATGGTGAACAGCGCAGCATCCATAACACCGATCGCGTCATTTGCTCTCGCTGCTGTAGATAGAGTGACCTTCGCACCCTGTTGATCTACCAGGTTCAGAGCCTTGGCAGTCATGGTGCCGATAAATACCCGCTCACGCTGGTGCATGTTAGCACCAATGTGAAACCACATTGACGATGTTCTCGACGAACGGGCGAAATCGCCCTGAAACAGTTTCAGAGTGTTAAACTCTGCCTGAGAGGCAATTCGGTCAACTTCATCGATAAGCTGAGATACCTCAACTTGAATCATTTGACGGTCTTCAGCTGTGTAGATTCCGTTTGAACTCTGTACAGCCAAGACACGAACACGCTGAACAAGCTCAGAAAGCTCGTGCAGATAACCCTCAGAAGTCTGAATCAGGCTCATGCCGTCTTCGGCATTGCGTTCGGCCTGTCGAAGGCCCCGCACCTGAGCTCGCATCTTTTCAGATACAGCCAGACCAGAGGCATCGTCGCCGGCACGGTTGATTCGCATACCGCTGGAAAGCTTTTCCATATTTTTGTCTACATTCCAATTCTGGAACTTCAACGTACGGTGCGAATTAATCGCAGAAAGATTGTGATTGATGATCATTAGATTCCTCCTTGAATCTTACCACACCAGAAGAAATCTTAATACTCGGCCCAGAAATGACCTCCTGTCAGATCTGGGCCAAATTCCTTTAGGTGTCTGAGTCTCTCTTCGACCATAAAGGCCTCGAGAATTGATTCAAGTAGGGGTAGCTCAGCCAGCGTTAAGCGAGCTTGAGAGATGCTAGGGGGCCTTATGGGCTAAAATTGGGGCGTTTAGCGTTTTTTTAATAAAAATAGCCTTATTGAAATCTTCGGCCATCTGGCAGATTGCTGTAGCCTTTTTTTATTTTTTGGGAATTTTTTTGGCTTTATACGATGGATAATCGTATAGTATATCGTATGAAGGTAACCGCCTTATTGCCAGATGAGCTGGTCTCTGAAGTTCGTGAGCTGTCAAGGGGTAAGAATATCACAGAATCGATTACCATTGCCCTTTCAGAATGGCTCAAGATTCAAAAGCTGAAAAACCTCAGTCAACTAATTGAGAATAAACCTCTTGAATTTCGAGAGGGGTACTCGGCCGAACAGATTCGTGAATTGAACCGGGGGCGATAGTTTGCTGCTGGTTGACACTTCGGTGTGGATAGAGTACCTAAAGGCGAAACAGCCTTTTCATTCGAGGCTTGCGGCCAAGCTGGCCGAGAATTCGGTGATTACCAGTGGCATCGTTTTTGGTGAGCTCTTTCAAGGTGCGAAAACCAAAAGAGAAAATGAACTGCTAGAGCAGCTTTATGAGAATCTGCCCGATTTCACCGAACAAGAAATGTTTCTGCAGGCCGGGCGCTATTCGCAAGAAGAGCGCCTGTATGCAAAAGGTGTAGGCTTGATTGATTCTTTTTTGATTGTCTATGCCCGCAGCCAGAATGCTCAAATCTGGTCGCTTGATAAGAAGCTCAAATCAGTTCTCGCAGAAACCGAAATTTTTGAGTAGATCATGGCCTTTAACCTACCCGAAAATCGTTATCTTTCTGTTTATTCTCTTCGGGGTCTATGCCTTTCCGATTTTTTAAAACTAACCAGATTGCCAGGTGCAAGCACCTCAATGTCGGTCTGTACACCGCTCTGGCCTGCCTGCTGGGCTTTATTATTCTAATAGTGGTCGCGCTTATGCCGGTGAAAAAGCCAGCCGATTAATCAGTTGGCTTACCCTCAATGAATGCAATCATCTGCTCAAACTTCTCTTTTATAGCGCCCCTGGCGGTGAGGGTTTCAACGATACCAATGGCTGTCAAAGAAACCAGAATACCGGGTATAACATCGAGTAGATAGTGATGCTGCAGATAGACGGCGAAGAACCAGATAGAGACCATGTGAATGGCCAGCAGAATGTTTCCCCATTTAAAATAGCGCAGCCCGTAATAAAGAACCATTACGGGAAAGGCCGAGTGCATCGAGGGCATGGCTGCAAAGGCATTTGGCCCCTGACCATAGAGGCCTTTAAATAGAGGGGCCCCCACCATCTGGTCAAAAAAGCGCAGGCCGGCCTCAAAGCCACCCTGATTGGCGTTGAACTCGAAACCCACTTCATGCACATACCAGGGGGGGGCTGCTGGGTAAATATAATAGATGATAATACCAATGATGTTAGCAATCAGAAAACACCATGCAAACCTCGCCATAAGCTCTTTGGCTTTAAAAAAGAAGAAAACCGTGATAAAAACCGGAACAGGAAACCACAGGCCATAAGAAATACCCCCCAGAAAATTCAACAGCGGGGTCAGTCTATTGATTTCATTTTCACAGCGTAATTCATTAGTGCAGTAAAACCACTCATTGGGGGTGATGATGCCCGTGCTGGTTTTGATGCCAAACAGGGCCTTTTCGTATTCATATAGGTCTTGAATATGAGGAACCTGAAACGTATGATTGGCGGCGTACCTGAGTGAATCATATAAAATTACGTAAATAAACAGCGGCAGCAGACCTACCACAAAACGGCGACCCCCGGCAAAAGTATAGTAGAGCACGCCGATCAGAGCCAGAATTAGAATGTGCAGGGGCTGCACATTATTCATAAAAATCAGCAGTGCCCCATAGCCATAGAGTAGCAGCAGGGGAATATACTCTGATTTTTCGCTTAAAGAACCTCGATTTGCCATA
>CAZHLC010000460.1:0-4234 GCA_964532545.1 uncultured Leptospiraceae bacterium
CTGGCCCTCTTTGCAACCGGGTGAAAATCGAATTCGTTTAAAGGCTGAGAGCAGTAATACGCATTCAATCAGCAGCAGAAAAAACTACCGCTACCTGATGAACCGCAAGTTTCTTATTTTGAAATAGGTCTATATTATCGCCGGTAGCCAATGGCAAAGTCATCGCCAAAGAGGTACATGATGGGCGACTGTTCGACCTTCAGGTGCTCATAGGCCAGAGCCCTGGTGCGTAGATTCGCATAGGCCAGCAGGCGGGCTATGCTGATGATGCCATCGCGGGCCACGCTTTTCTGGCGCAACGCTTCGAGCAGAGCGAAAGTAAATATTCCCTGGCCCAGGGCCTTGACCTCGTAAGCCTTCTGGCTGGCATTGGCTGCCGAGAAAACTGCGATGCCCTGGTCTTTGGCCAGCCTGGCAATCAGTCGTTTCTCGGCCAGCCCCCGCGATAGTGCGACTGTGCGTAACTCTTCAACCACGGCACCACTTTTGCAGGTGTCGAGAATAATAGCAATTTTGTTGGCCCGCACCCTGCGTGAGAAGCTTTTAATCTGTGCCAGCGAAACTGCTGTTTGGTTCAAGCGGGTCAGGTCGGCATCGTAGGGTAGAAAATAGAACTCGCCCCCATCGAGATCGCCGTGGCCAGCCAGAAACAATATTACAGTATCGCGCTGAGCACTGCCTCTGGCGATGCTTTCGAGTTTAGCAGTGATATTCTTTTTGCTGGCCCTGGTGTTGTCTAGCAGGTGTACGTGGGTTTTTCTGTAGATCTTTTTGCTGATATCGCTGAGGGCCTGACTGATATCGCGGGCATCTTTAGCAGCTGAATAGAGGCTGAGGTTTTTATCGCGGTAGGCACTGACCCCGATAGCCAGAATATGCATGTCGGGCTTTATGGTGCTGAGGGCTTCGAAGTAAATAGAGATGGTATTGCTGAACCCTGAATTGGGATTATTCTTCGCAAGTACAATGCCCTCAAAGCGGTTTTCACCTTCTAACATGTTAACCGTAAAAATTCGGCAGCGCCTGGCCAGTTGTACCTTGAAGGCCCGGTCGCTTAAAATACGGCCATTGTGCCTCAGAGCAATCTTTTTGATTTTATTTTTCGAGACGTTTGTGCAGACTTTCAGGCGTACGGTCTGCTTGTTCTGTTTAAGTTCAGTTATAGTGACCACCGGCGGCTCTTGCAGTGGCTCGAGCTTTTTCATGGGCTTTTTCGGGTTTAAAAAATCTTTTATAAGGTTGGGATAATATAACGTCTGCCAGAACTGTTCTAGCTGGTAGGCCTTAAGGCCTTTAACAAAGTGAACCACTTCTTTCTTTACATCAGAACCGTCGAAGCGACCAAATTCATCGATAACCAGCCAGTCTTTATTAGGAAAAATAAACAGGGTGAGAAAACGTTTTGTTTTCAGGTTCCAGATTTTGATGGTGCGGTCTTTGGCAGTTGAGATGAGAAAGTTGCCATCATGACTGAAATCTAAACCTGTAATCTCGATCAGGTGGCTGCGAAGGGTTTTGAGCTTCTTGCCCTTGCGGGTGTATACCTTTATTAAGCCGTTCTCGTGACCGGTGGCGATTAACTTTCCCCCCGGGCCTACGGCAGCTTTTTCAAGTCTATAGTCTGTTTTGATACTATGAAACCGCTTACCGGTTTCATAGTCAAAAAGACCGATGTTGTGTATACCCCCGTGGCTGGTTGCTGTTTCAAAAACAAAATAAGACATATCGGGGCTGAACACCGGACCATAAAGCGAACTGAGCGAGCCAGTGCTGCCGGCGCGATATTTCGTATTGCGAATAGGTTCGCCTGATATTTTGAAAAAGGTGATGCTACCCCGGTTGAACAGGGCAATGGTTCCCCCCGGTGTTGGTACCATACGGTGAGAATACCTTTTGGTAAACCTGTTCAGCTGATTGTCTTGTCTGACAATCAATTCACTGCCTTTGTACTTAAAGCGAATCTCTCGGCCCAGAGCATCAAAGTAGGCCCGTTCTTTTAAATCTTCAATGCGCCCGTTTATATGAAAATAAGAAGATACTTTGGGGCGCTGTTTCTTCTCGAGCAGAATGCGGTTTAGAGAAGTATCAAATTGGGTACGGTAAAACTGATCACCGCTGTGACCCAGCTGCCTTTTCAAAGGGCCATTGATGTCATAGAAACGAATAAGACCGGCGCGGGGGTTTGAGAGCCCGGTAATGACCAAACGACTGTCTGGGGTCAGGGCACCACTGTTTACTACTGTGCCCCGTTCTTTGCGATTGCGAAACTTGCGTTTGCGCAGAATCTTACCTTTGAAGTTGTAGACGATATAATCCCACGAGTTGATGGCAACCACCTTGTTGCTGTCATGAGTAAAGAAAACCCGTTTTGAAAAAACGTTTTTAATATTGCCGATCAGCTTACCTTTTGTGGTGCGAATGTTGAGCACATGGTTTTTCGAAACAGTGGCTACGTACTTGCCGTCGGGGCTGAAATCGGCCCAGATGACCACGTCGGGTACACGGCGCTTTACATCGCGCCAGGCCTTGCCCCGGCGGGCCTTTTCACGCTCTGCGTGCTTGCGCTTCTGGGTTTCTTCGGTAGATATGTTATCGGGTATACGCATATCAATTTCTTGCAGCAGTTTACCATTGGGGTGCCATATGCGTGAGGCCGAATACCAGCCAAGGCTGGTGCGTGTACGGCTGCCCCCGGTGAGAAAGTTGTTACTGCCGGGTACAAATTTGATAAAGCGCACCCAGCCATCGTGGGCATGAAAACTCTTCAGCACTTTGAACTTCTGGTTGCGAATCTGCACATCGCGATAGCCATCGCTGGTGACTATGAACTGCAAATCTTCGCTGAAAGCTGCCACGTCGATGGGGTGCTTTTTATCTTTGATCTCACGCAAAAGTTTGCCAGAGATTGAATAGAGCCTGACCCCGGCCTTGCGGTGCATACCCACAGCGATCTTTCTGCCCTTATCATAGAACCTCACCCATTTGGGGTTCTGGTTGCGCAGCTGCACATCTTTGAGCAGAATGCCCCTGATATTCCAGATTTTGAGGGTGCGGTCTGCGGCCACTGAAGCAATCAATTGCCCATCGGGGCTCAGGGCCAGGTCGGCAATGTGCTCGGTATGACCGTTCTGAATAACCAGCCGGGTCTTCTTTGTGTCGATGATCTTATCATAGTCGATGACGATCTTTGGTTTATATTTGATAATAAAATTGATGGGTTCTTTTTTCTTCTCATCATCTGTTTTTATGTTAATTGGTTTTTTCTTACCGGGCCCGAATTCATCATCGGGCAGGGTGCGGCAACCCAGCAGACCCAGAAGCAGAAGGCCGGTGAGGCACCTGTTCACCCCTGGCCTACCAGATGATAGATGCCAAGCAGACGTGAAAGCTGCTCGGCTGAAGAGGCATAACCTGCAATGTATTGGTCTGGCCTCACCAGTAGGCCGCGCTGCTTTGTAATGCCCAGGGCGGGTACTTCATGCTCAAGGTGAATAGCCCTTACGAGACGATGGTGCAGGGGCTGCAGACTGATGTAGACAAAGTCAGTGCCCGAAATGACATCGTGGCTGAAGACCGCATCTTTACCATAGCGCAGGGGAACATCGGGCAGGCGGTCACCGGGCTGCAGCTCTGAAAAATCGAATAAGCTGCGCTCGCTCAGGCTGCTGCTGCGATAATTAATATCAAGCTCTGAAATGCGCCGGGCAATCTCATTGCGTACCCGTGAAAAACTGCCCAGCTGCTTAATGGCGAAGTCGCGTACCCCCAGCCAGAGGCGGTTATCACTGAGTACGGCCTGTGACATCAGGTCGGTACCATTCAGCACGGCCTTCGCCACAGGCAGCCGTTCTTCTTGATAGCTGTCAAGCAACTCTGGCCGGGCCAGCCCCTGTGAGACCAGGGCAAGCTTCCACCCCAGATTGTAGGCATCTTGTACCCCGGTGTTCATACCCTGCCCACCGGCGGGGCTGTGAATGTGTGCTGCATCGCCTGCTATTAGCACCCTGTTTTCACGGTAACGGTTGACCATGCGGCGATGCAGGCGAAACCTCGATAACCAGCTCTCGTTTTTAAACTTAAAATCAGGTAGAACCCGGTTGCCGGCCAGCAGCAGGTCGCGTCGAACCGACTCTGCTGCCTGGTCGGCCTCGGGTTTCAGCAAGTCATGGGGAGTGGTGGCTACCACCCGGTATTGCCCCTGCGGCATGGGTATCAGCAGCAGCATCTGGCTTTC
>CAZHLC010000461.1:0-4231 GCA_964532545.1 uncultured Leptospiraceae bacterium
AAGACCGCCTTTACGCCCGCTATTTTCTGGTGGGCAACCGACTGTATCAGGTTTCGATGATTACCAACTCAATGCCCCCTGAACAGATTGAACAATATCTCGGTTCGTTTCGTCTTAACTAAATAGGTTGCTTGCAACCTATAAGGTTTGACATTGAAACCGAAAAAGGGCGAGGCAGGCCAAAGGCCGCTTTAGCCGTCGGCTTAGGGCACCTCATGTGCGCCGCCGGCTTGGCGACCATCGTGACCGCTAAGCAGCATTTTTTGAAGAACCGCTGGGCGGGGCCCGGGCCCATCGGGCGCCGCATGCGGGGCCGAGTTCTTTTTCGGTAATACTTTCGATGTCAAACATGCAATCTGCTTAATTAAAAAAAGCTTGCACTTCTGTGTTGAGGGTATTTTTATACTTAATTCGCTATTTCACTGGAGAATCAATACAAATGAGAAAACTTGTACTTATAATCGCAGCCATTGCTTTCTCAAGCTCACTGGCCGCTAAAAGCTTCGAAGAACTCGAAAAAGATCTTAAGTCATCTGATGACAATACTGTTATTCTAGCCGCGCAAGAGCTGGGCAAAGATAAAAATAAAAGCGGCATTGAGCCCCTGATGAACGTAATCAAGTTCAACAAAAACGTGGTTGTGCGCATTGCTGCCACTGCTGCCCTGGGCAACATGTCTAGTGACAAGCCCCGTGCTAATACCTATCTTCGTTATGTAATAGAAAACGATAAAAGCGATGAGGTAAAGTACACTGCCCTGCTTGGCCTGCTGAATCTGGCCGAAGAAGATAAGCAGCACCCAGAAGCCATGGCGGCTCTTGACTGGGTTGATAAAAACAAACCCAACGATACTTATCTGAAAGATGCGGTTAAACGCATTCGAGCTAAACTCAATAAAAAGTAGATTCTTTTTTCTAATTCTGGTGACGGCTTGCTCTCTTGAGGCAAGCCCGATCTTACACGACAGTTTTCAGACACGAATAAGCAGCGGTAAGCTGCTTTTTCGCTCTAAAGAGATCTCGCAATCAGGCAATCAGCCTGCCTATGTGCGAGGCACTCTAAGCCTTGTCTTCTCTGACTGGCAGAACCTGGCCACCATAAAAAAAGAGATAGTAAACAATATCTCTGGGCGAAAAAAGGGCCCCTTTAGAATAAAAACCGCTGGCTTTGAAACCGAAACATATACCTTTGTTTTTTCTGATGCAGAGAGGCTGGGCTGCACCTACGGCCTGCATACACAGAATGGGCGGCAACTTTACTTTGACTTCTGCTATAAAATCACCGCAGCAAATAATTACCGTCAGTGGGCTCATAGCTTTGCCCAGAAGCTGACCACGGCCGAACTGTCAGCAGACTTCTTCAAAAAGCATCAGGCCTTTGCGGCGAAAGACCTGGCAAAACTCAACATGCCTGTGGGCTTCTCAGCCGTGGGCAGTAATGCTGGCCGACGTTACTTTGTTGATAGTAGCGGGCTTGCTGAGTATGAAGTTTTTGCTGAAGACAGTTCACCATTGCGCAGAAGTGATGTGGCCATAAAGATATATAATCAATCGATCATTAAAGTATTGAGGCGTAAGAAGCTATGGCGTCATCAGGCCAGTACTCAGAATAAAGGTCTGCACTGCCTGAGTTTTCAGGGCAAAAAAGGCGAAGCAGGTAACCTCTGCTATACCCATGTAACCACAGAGTATGGTAAGGTGAAAAGACTTGTGATTATCAGCAAATACCAGAGCCATTTCATCAAAAAAACAATTGTAAAGCAGCATCTGCAGCTACTGGGCAAGTGGCAGAAAAGTTTTGAGTGAAACAATTCAGCAAAAACGAGCTTGAGCGCTACAGCAGACAGATACTGCTCTATGGTAAAGAAGGCCAGCTGCGTTTCTTTAATACCCGTATACTGGTGGTTGGCGCCGGTGGCCTGGGCTCAAGTGTATGACCCCTGCGCGCTGCCAGCGGTGTGGGTTCTATCACAGTTATTGATGACGACCTTGTTGAGCGCAGCAATCTCGGCAGACAGATACTCTTCGATGAACGGCAGCTGGGCCAACCCAAGGTTCAGGTGACCCGCACAAGGCTGCTACAACTCAATGGTGATATTGAGGTATTCACTGAACAGGCCCGGCTTACCCCAGAAAACGGTCAGTCTCTTTTTGAGCAGGCCGACCTTGTGCTTGAGGGTTCAGACAGCATTGAAACCAAGTTTTTAGCCAGTGACCTCGCCATCAAAACACAGACACCTCTGCTTATTGGCGGGCTGGGTACGGTGCAGGGCCATATTTTTCCGGTCTGGCCCGGGGCTGCCTGCTATCGCTGTGTTTTCGAAGAACCACCCCCTGCAGGCAGCCTGCTCAGCTGTGCCACCGCCGGGGTGTTAAGCTCGCTGCCAGCCGTCGTGGGGGCCATGATGGCTAATCTATGCAGCCTCTATATCGCAGAAGATGCAAGGCCAGAAAAACTCTTTCTGCTTGAACAGGGTAACTGGCGCACCCTTGCACTGAAGCGACGCAATGACTGTGCAGGCTGCAGCAAATCTGCTTGACCGCTATCTTTGCTGTTACTGACTGTAGGCTATGATTAGACTCAGGCGCATTCTTGCGATCAACACCTGCCTGCTGGTGCTTACAGTTTCAGGCCAGACTGAAGAAACAACCAAAACAGGTATTCAAGAAGCAGAAGAGCTGACAGTTACCTCGACATCGGTCTCTTCGATGCAGAATAGCCTTGAGTTTGCCACCGGTTTTGAAGGTGGCACGTACTTTAAGGTTGCGGCTGCCCTGGCTTCAATGCCCGGCATGAAAATGCGTGTTCGCAATTCAAGGGGTTCAATTGAGAACATCAAGGCACTGCGTGATAACAAAGCGCAGATTGCCATGGCCCAGCTTGATATTCTGATCAAGTTCGCCCTGAAGAAAAGCAGTATCAGAGATAAGGTAAAAATTCTCATGCCCCTCTATAACGAAGAGGTGCATGTCATCGCCAAACGAAAAATTCGAAGCCTCGAACAGCTTGAAGACAGACTGGTTGCCATTGGGCCCAAGTCTTCTGGCACCTCGGCAACCGCCCGTATTATTCTGGGCGAGCTGGGCAATGTAGGTGACACTATTCGCAAAGTGAGAACCTCAACCCAGACGGCTCAGAAAAAGCTGTTGCAGCGCAAGGGTGAGCTATCTGCCATGTTTATAGTGGCCGGGGCCCCAGTTGAGCTTCTGAGTTCAATGCCGCGCAAAACCAGCAGGCGCCTGTCAATGGTACCCATCGGCGACTATGTTTATAAGTCTCTCATTAAACAGGGTATGCCCTATACCCAGGCCACCATCAAGAAAAAGACCTACCCATGGTTACGGCGAAATGTTGACACCCTGGCAGTGGGCTCAGCCATCATCGTTTCGGCAGATGTTTCTAATGCTGATGTCTACGCTATTCTGAAAACCATCTTCGCCAACCGCGACAGGCTGAAGAAAAAACACCGCAAGTGGCGCGAATTTGATCTTGGCCTGGCCAAATTCTATATGAACGCCTATGCCAAATATTTTCACCCAGCGGCTCAGACCTTTATTACAAACCGCAAATGAACTTCAAGGCGATGCCCAAGGTCGACCTGCACCATCACTTTGATGGTGCGTTTCGGGCAGAATCACTCTATAAAGAAGCTCAGCGGCGCGGTCTGTCCCAGGGCAAGCTGAATTTTGCTGAATTCAAAAGCAAGGCCACCCTCTCGCCAGATTGCCGCACTTTGACTGAGTTTCTCTCTACATTTCATTTCTACTATGACATCGCCACCGATGTTACCTTTCTCGAAGAAGCCGCCGCTGAGCTAACCGAAGACCTCGTTGCTGACAATGTAATTTACGCTGAAACCCGCTTTGCACCACACCTGTTTGCTACTGAGAAACAGAGCGTTGATGACGTGGTGGCAGCCATCTGCCGAGGCCTGCAAAAAGCCGATAAGCGCCTTACAGTTCGGGTTATTCTGAGCCTGATGCGGGGTTCACCCGTCGAGCAGGCCGCAGAACTACCTGGCTTATTTGAAAAGTTTCATAGCGAGGGCGTAGTGGGCATTGATTTAGCCGGCGATGAATCTAAGTTTGACGGAAAAGAATATGCCCAGATATATTCTGCAGCAGCAGAATCTCAGATTCCGGTGACAATTCATGCAGGCGAAGCCGCCGGTGCAGAATCTGTCTGGTCAGCGCTGCATGATTTCTCTGCCAGCCGCATCGGCCACGGGGTG
>CAZHLC010000462.1:0-4222 GCA_964532545.1 uncultured Leptospiraceae bacterium
AAAACCTGGTGTACCTTTGCGGGCAAGGCCGATGTGCTGCTGGTACTTTGCCGCACCGAGCAAGACCCGTCTCTGCGCCATAAGGGCCTGTCAATCTTACTGGCTGAAAAACCCACAACCGAAGACCATGAATTCGCCCACACGCAAGAGGGCGGTGGCAAAATTCAGGGTAAGGCAATCTCGACCCTGGGTTACCGTGGCATGCACTCATACGAAGTATCATTTGAAGATTACTTCGTACCCGATGAAAACCTGGTTGGCGGCGAAGAAGGCCGCGGCAAGGGCTTCTACCTGCAGATGAAAGGTTTTGCCGGTGGCCGCCTACAGACTGCAGCGCGCGCTGCAGGTGTAATGCAGGCCGCTACTGAGGCTGCCCTCACCTATGCCAATGAGCGTAAGGTTTTCGCAAAGCCCATCGTTGAGTACGGTATCACTGCCTTCAAAATCGCTAAAATGGCTGCTTTAACCCAGGCCGTGCGCCAGTTAACTTATACCTCAGCCCGCCTGATGGATGAGGGCAAGGGCCAGATGGAGGCTTCGCTTGTTAAATTCTACTCATGCCGCATTGCTGAGTGGGTAACCCGTGAAGCACTGCAGATTCATGGCGGCATGGGTTACGCTGAAGAGTATGAGATTTCGCGCCTCTATGTTGATTCGCGGGTTTTCAGTATCTTTGAAGGTGCCGAAGATGTGCTGGCTCTGCGCGTGATCGCCCGCAGCTTACTGCAAGAAGCTCTCGGTTAAAACCAAGAGCTCGCGCTCTTTTTAGAATACAAAGGCAAAACCTGCATGCAGAGCATGCACCATTCCCCCGCCTGAACCTTCAACCTCTTTGGCCGTTACCTCATCGATGATGGTACCAGAGAGGTTCAGCCCCAGCCGATAATCAAAGGTAAGAAACGTAGTGGGGGTTATACGAAAATTAAACCCGGCCTCTGTGGCAAAAAAGAAGTCAGACTGGGTTGGGCCACGTGAAAAAGTTCGATCTGTCAGGTTCTCAACGGTATCGTTAATAGCAACAGACCACATGGGGCCAATACCCAGAAAAAAGTGAAAGCGGTTCAGTACGATAATCTTTCTTGAGAAGTTATATTCATCCATGGGAAAGTAATACTTGGCCACAAAACTTGCATAGACTTCATTCAGCTCACGCGAGAGAGTATCGCTTTTATTACCATGCCTGAAGAAGTCAAGGTGAGCTCGCACGCCCCAGCGCCAATACCACTTGCCACTGGTTCGTATGCCAATTGAATTAGTTGAGCCGCCGGCCAGCTGAATATCAAATAAGATGCCCATACCGATACCAGAGAAGCTGTCTGATGGTGCGCCGGCATTCTGTGCCCCGGGATTAGAGCCAAAGCCCATATTTCCATTAAAGCCTACCAGCCCGAGGCCAAAGATGTTTTTGCCCTTGCGCTCTTTGTGGTATTCTTCGAGGGCCTGAATGCGACTGCGTTTGAGACGGCGCCTCTTCGTGGTAGTCTTTACCTCAGAGGTTAAATCTGTAGAGCTACTGGTAGTCGTGGTTGTAGTACTCTCTGTAGTCTGGGCCAGCACCATGGTTGCTGCGAGAAGAAATATAATCAGTGCTTTATTCATAATAGCGGTTCCTGTCTTATAGTGCAATTCCTGAGGCGATTCTGAAACTCATGCCGTTCTGGCTGATAATATAGGCGTCATCATAGGGTTTCTGCTGGTCATCGGGGCTGATGCTGATGTGATAAAGAAACTCAAGAGTCAGGGTTGTCTGGGTACCAAACAACTTTGCCTGGGGTACCGCAATGTTAAATCCCCCGCCAAAAGACAGATAGAAATCAAGGTCAGGTGCCGGGTCTTTGCCCACGATCTCTTCACCATCGCGCAGAATACTGGTGCCATGCTCTTTGGTGATGGCTTCTAGAATCTCTTGATTCAACTCAACCTTGCGGGTAATGGTAATCATGGTAAAACCACCGGCAATGTAGGGGTTGGCAATACCCAGTACTTTCGAAGTGATTTCCCATGCCCTGCCCTTCGCCGGAATGCTGACCGGGGTGGCGTAACGAAACAGCAGCGATGAAATCAGTATCAGGTCTGAGGCCTCGGTAAGATAATCACCGGGGTTCTCACGCATATAACGGCCTACTTTCTCTTGCAGATTGAAATCTTCAAGGTTACCCTTTGATTTGATGGTGTTACGTTCAACCCCATCAGCCTGCTTGATCGAGTATTCATAATTTTCAATATTATACTGATTAACTGCAATCTGCTGGCTGCCAAAAACCAACCCAAGGGTGCTGATCAGGCCGAAGCTGTTGGGCTGAAAAGGCACATCAAGACCGCCAACACCACCCATATAGAATTTGTTTTCGGGCTGGGCAACAATTCTCTCATTGCGGTCAGTCACAACTGTGGTTTTCTTTGAATTAATGTGACCTAAAAAACCTGAATTCAGAATAATGGTAGCCCCCTGGGCCCCAGAAGCCCAGAACATTACGAGTAGCAGAATATGTGTTTTTAAAAAACGCATTATGTTACAGGCGATACCCTGCCCCAAAATTAAACATGATACCCCCCTGACTGACATTGAGGTTATCATCATTGGTGGTTTTGTCATTATCAGGTGTCAGGTTATTTGAAAAAAGTAAATCAATTGAAATAATAATATTCCGGGGAAATTTATCCCAGGCGTTGTGTGGTTCAATGTTAAAGCCCCCGCCTATGAGAATATAAAAGTCTGTGTAAGTAAACTGGGCAAACTCATCTTGCCCCTCTGCCTCAAGGTTGCGATTAAAGGTAATCTGCATGGGCCCCAGACCAAACCAGGGGTTTGAGGTTGCCAGAACCTTCTGCACAATTTTCAAACCCGCGCCCTTGGCTTTGAATTTTGTTGGTGCATTGTATTTAAATATGATGGCTGTGCCAACACCTGACTCGCTGATTTTTACTGATGCAGGCCTGTTAGCAGCCAGCTTGGTTGCCTGGTTGTTTGAAAACCCCAGAAGGTCATAGGTCGACGCTGAGTACTCAGAGCTGCTGACACTGGTTGAGCCCTTGTAGAGCGTAGGTAGAATTCGAACGCCTGCATGGCCCTGCTCAAAACCCGCCTCGAATATCAAACCCAGCCCATAATAAAAGAGCGTCTCTTTATAGGTAAGGTCAATATTAGTGGCGCTCACAGGGGTGCGGTAGACGCCATTGGCTTCTTTAGAGATAGAATACAGACTGGCCGGGTTAAATCCAACCAGAAAATCGGCCCACAGACTGGTAACGCCTGCAAAAAACAGGCAGCCCACAATTATTAAGCTTCTGAGTTTCATAATTTCCTCACTTGCGCAAACCCCGCTCTTTTCTGGTTTTGTTTCTGGCTATGTGATAATTCACCCCAATCATCAATCTCAGCCCTGTAAAATCAAATGAATCAGTTCTTTCTACACCTTTGCCTGTCTGCAGACTTTCAGCACCGGCAGCCGCTCTTTCAGTTGAGATATCTTCTGATTTTTCATTACCACCAAAATCTTTACCATCGTTGAGATGAAAAAGAGAGTTATTTGTAAAGGCCCCGGTTGTAACCGAATCAGTGATGGGGCCAGTGCTGCCAAAGGTAAGTGTCATATCCATTGTGATGCCCACATCTTTGAGAATTCGATATTCACTGCCCAGCATGATATGAAAGCCAATACTGGTAGCAGTGAACTTATCTACATCATCAACAAAGAATTCGGGGTTCAACAACTCACCCTCTTCTGCCTGGGCCTGTACCACCCTGGTTTTTGAGGCATAGTAGAAGGTTGCACCACCCCCGAAAAAGAACGAAGCCGGCCCAAGATCAAACATTGAAATACCAAAAGTAACCGGTATCTCAAAACGGTTTACCTTGAGATACTGGGTAAACCTGACTGACTGCCCATATGTCGAGCGCATACCAAGAGCCAGATCTTCATCATTGCTCGCATCGCTGTCGTAAAGGTTGTTGATATCTTGATATAGAGTGGTAGTACCAGACCCTGAAGGCTGGTTTCTGGTGGTGGCCGAACCCGTCGTGAGCACATAGCTGCGGCTGTCAGTGGGAACATTATAGTAATTAAACCCAACTCTGAAAAGAATGCCATACCATGAATACTTCAGTGAAGCCTCGACGGGTATACCACCAAGGGCGTTGCTACTGAAGCGGTAATCGCGAATGACTTTGCTCTCACCATAGGCATTGCTGTTGTAAGTAGTATTAATGTCTTTTATCTTA
>CAZHLC010000463.1:0-4220 GCA_964532545.1 uncultured Leptospiraceae bacterium
ATACCCCGAAAGCGAAAAAAGAAAAAACCAAAAATGAAGGTGCCTATGGTGACCCTTGGGGTCTACGGCCTCACCGGAGCTGTATTCAACAGCGCCCTCGGTAATATGATCAAATCAGTAAATGAGTCAGGCCGCTTCACCGGCAATTACGCCACTTCGTCGCAGCCTGCCAATCTGAACTTTGGCGGCGGTGTTATGGCCCGCCATTTTTTCAGCTATCTGGGGGGCGCCCTGGCCAGGCTGGGCTTTCAGGCCTCAGCTGATTTTTATTTTTTTGAGAATGGTCGCGCCGGTATGGCCCTGAACGGTGACCCGAAAGAAGAGCAGAGCTACGAATATGGCAGCCATTCGGCGCTGACTTTTTCAGGGGCCGCTGTTTACAACGTCTACCGTCATTCACATTTTGCTGTGCATCTGGGGGCCGGGGCTCTGCTCTCAACTGAGAGATTTACTTTAAGCCAGGTTATTCCTACCGGTGGCAGCGGAAGTTTTGAACTTGAGGGTACCGGTCTCGGTATTGATACTTTTGCTACCTTCGAAGTGAAAGCATTCAAACACATGAACCTTTTTATTGAAGCACATCTGCGTTATCTACCGGTAACTGAATTTAAAAGCTCAGATGGTTTTTTACAGAGTGTTACTCCTACAGGTGTTGCTACTAATGAAGATAACCCCTCGGTGCTCGAAGTTCGTAACGTTGAAAACCCAGAAAGTATCTCCTGGGATCAAACCGGTGCCCAGTTGCGCATTGGCGTAAACTTCTTTTATTTCTAGGTGAATTCGCCACAGCACGTTTCAGAGATTCTCAGCCAGAAGCGGCCCGTTCATCTGATCGGCGGTGGTGGAGTTGGAATGAGTGGCTATGCCCTGCTTCTGAAAAATCTGGGGTTTGAGGTCAGTGCCTCAGACCTTAATGATTCTTACTATTTCAACCTGCTTGCTGAGAATGGTATTCGCAGCTGGTTGGGGTCAAAGCCAGAGAATATCAAAGAAAACAGTATTGTTTTTCACAGTACTGCGGTACCCGAGCATGATGCTGAAAGAAAAGCGGCCAGTGAAAAGAAGATGGCGGTTTTCTCACGACACCCGCTGCTGAGTTTTCTTACCGAGAAGTATTTTACAATTGCCATAAGTGGAACCCACGGCAAAACCACTACCACGGGCTGGCTGGCCTATGCCCTTGAGCAGGCCGGGCTTGACCCAACGGCTCTGGTTGGTGGCAAACTGCTCAACTGGCAGAGCCATTTCAGGCTGGGGCAGGGGCAGGTTGATGGCAAACCTATTCTGGTGATCGAAGCCGATGAGTCTGACCGCAGCTTTCATTACATTCATGCCGACATTGCGGCCCTGACCAATATCGATCTCGATCACGTTGATACCTACGATAAAGAAGAAGATGCTCTGGCGGCTTTCGATCAGTTCTTTGAACAGACCGCCGCCGCCGGGGGCCAGTTGGCCACCTCACCCGAATGTTCGAGTATGCTCGAACGCTTTGGCCAGTCTGATGGGGCTCAGAGAATTCTGAACAAAATCGAGATTAACCAGCAGTTACATTATGAGCAACAGCCCATAGCTGTTGGGCTGGCCGGCCAGCACAACCTTTTTAACGCTGCCCTGGTAATCAGCCTCTGTCAAATGCTGGGTGCTTCTAACTGGCAGCAGCCCCTGGCATCTTTTCAGGGCGTAGGCCGGCGTCTTGAGACCCTCTACGATGAAACAAGAAACGGCTCTCGCATAACCGTGGTTGATGACTATGCCCATCACCCCCGTGAGATGGCGGCAGCCTTAGACACCATCAGGCCAGCCGAAAATCAGCATTTGGCTATTTTCTGGGAACCTCATCGTATTTCAAGGCTCACTTATTTCTATAAAGAATTCAAGCAGGTGATAGAAAAACAGGCCGGCTGGCAGCATCTCTACGTTCTGCCTACCTTTAATGCCGGCGGTGAAACCCCAGATTACCCCGGCTATGATAACTGCAAAGCCGATCTTGACGGGCATGCGGTGGCGTCGCCACCTGAAAAGGCCCAACTGGCTGAACTGCTGAAAGGTTTGCAGAAGAAACACCAGAGCCTCTATGTGATCTTTATGGGGGCGGGCCACTCATCAGAGTGGGCCCATGAGGCCGCCCGCTTATTCAGCGGGCAGAGTTGATTATTTTACTCCGGGTGCTTCAATAAAAGAGCGGTGCTTGATGCGCTGCGGCGTAATCGAACGGGTATTATAGAAACGTTCGGTGTTGCTATAGTCAGTAAGTATCTGGGCTATTTCGGTTTTGCCTGCATGTTCAGCAATTTTCAGGGCATCGAACTTACCCACCTTGAGCGACACATCGGCATTGGCTTTAATCAGAGCCTGCACTACCGCCTTGTGGCCATAGTATGAGGCCAGCATTAACGCCGTCCACCGCTTGTATCGATGGTCGACATTGGCGC
The DNA here is from genome assembly GCA_964532545.1 of uncultured Leptospiraceae bacterium. GTDB lineage: Bacteria > Spirochaetota > Leptospiria > Turneriellales > CAZHLC01 > CAZHLC01. The sequence goes on from CAZHLC010000463.1 coordinate 2,436, forward strand.
CGGCCTTCAGGGCGGCCTTCACCCGGGCTACCCGGCCCTTGGCTGCGGCCTTGATCAACTGCTTGTTCACAGCCGGGTTCACCACCACATCGGGTATATTCACATCATTGACATCAGATGAGCCCGCTGGTTTAATCTTGTTGTAGAGCTTTTTTACCTCAGCTGAATTCAAGCGCCGCTTGAAAACCACCAGATTATCAGCATAACCATTGAGAACAGCACCACAGCCATAGTTTTGAAAAGAGGCACCATCGTAGTCAGAATAGGGTTCGAACTTTTGCAGAGCATTGTACATATCATCGGTCATATTAATATCTTTGAGACGGCGCCCGTCAAAATACAGGTTAATGCGCCTCTGGCTGCGGTTCATGGCTACCACGATAGTATGCCATTTTTTGACCTTCACCCGGGCCTTTGGCAGCAGGTAACTGTACGAACCACCCTTTGAACCCATATCAAGCTCAACAAATAGCTTACCCTTGATTGAGCCCACACCCCAGGTGCGGTAGGCCCCGGTAAAAAATAGGCCCTTAGAACACATGTTTTCACCCGCCTTGTTTAATTTGAAATTAAAAGCAAAGGTAAACTTATTACTGAAAAACCCATTATCAAACAGAGCCTTGCCGCCGGTGCCACCGGTACCGCCATATTTACCATCGCTGAAATAGTGCTGGCTGGTAATGCGGGCACCGCCGGTGGTTCTGAAGGCCCGGGCCTTACCACCGCTGCTCAGGGGGCTGTCATTAAACTTGTACCAGGCAACAAGGCCTTTTTTCAGGTTTACGCTGCTGCTATTATCTGTCTGTGGTGAGAGCCGGTCATAGGCCGGGCGCTTGAGGCTGGTCTGTATGCCATGCTCTTTAAAGGTATCATACAGCCAACGCCGACTGTGGTTACGTGAACGGGGCAAGTTCTTCTTGTAGGTGGTGGCTACAACCTGACCATCTTTGATGAGCATCATATCGCCCAGGTCGTATTTGTAGTATTTGGTAATCTTATAGGCCTGATTGGCATCCATAACTCCGAAATTGGCGCCTCTGATGTCAGCCACCATGTTACCAAACAGTTTGCTGGCATAGCCACCGGCATCACAGCCCAGCGAGAGAAAAACCACCAGGGGCCCACGCGATGTAATTGAGCTGTAGTTGCTTTTCTTAACCGAATACAATTTAGCATGGGCTGCGCCGAAGCAAAAGAAGAATATAATAAGGGCAATAGCTTTTTTCATACGTTAGATTTAGACGCAAGATTGCCTGGGCAAGATGTTTTTTTGGGGGGATATTAGTATCCCTGGAAACAATACACTTCGCCTTTTGAGAGATTTGGTAAAGGCACTGATCGCCTTGCGTGTAAGACGCTCGCATTTTCTGGTGAAAATGCTGCCGGGCGCAGCAGAGCTGCGGGGCAAAACGAATTTGCAATTCGTTTCTACGAAGATTTCAGAAAAGCCGCAATATGGGCGGTGTAAGACGCTCGCATTTTTTTCAAAAATGCTGCCAGGCGCAGCTGTGCTGCGGTCTTACACCTGCAGTTTTGTTTTCAGATTTTTAGATGGTATCTTGTTAAAATAGTAAACGCTGGCGTGGGCAGGTGCTCGCATTTTCTATCGAAAATGCTGCCGGGCGCGGCAGGGCCGCGACCTGCCCCACTTACGATTGAATACAAGTTTTGAGGTACTTGAAAAATCTAAAAATAAATAGTTTTGCCTTTGGCAAAACTATTTATACATCCCCTCAATTTCTTTGGCGTATTTATCAAAGACCACGTTGCGGCGTACCTTCATGG
>CAZHLC010000464.1:0-4219 GCA_964532545.1 uncultured Leptospiraceae bacterium
CCCTACATTTACCTCAAAGTAAACAAGCGCAGTCTGTTTGTTGAATATGTTATGCGCTTTCATCAGAAAGAAACTTCAGCTATTACCCCCGATATAGGCAACTATCGCCCCCCTAAACCCGGTGAATTTTCAGCCGCCGATTTTGTTCATTTTAAACTTGAATTTTATAATGCTCAACTGGGGGCCCTGCCCCAGTTTCGCCAGCGTATGAGTCATTTCGTTTTTACCCGCTATGCAACCAGCGACCGTTTGATCAAAAAGTTTCTTGCAGACCCAGCGAATCGTCGGCAGATTGATGAATATCTAAAGAATAACCCGGTTTGGCGCCGAAAAATAGAACTGGCGCTTGACGCCGCCAGAAAAAAGAAGATTAAGCTTGTATACTGATGAGTAGGCGCACAATCGAAATTATGGATACCACTCTGCGCGATGGTGAGCAGACCAACAATCTGTCATATTCGCCCGCAGAGAAACTGAACATTGCCCGTCTGCTGCTTGATAAGGTCAAGGTTGACCGTATTGAAGTAGCGTCGGCCCGGGTCTCTAAGGGCGAAGAAGAGGGCACCCGCATGATTACCAAATGGGCCCGCTCTCACAAGGCCATAGGCCGGGTAGAAGTGCTGGGGTTTGTCGACCACACCAAATCAGTCGACTGGATCAAAAAATGCGGGGGCCGGGTAATCAATCTGCTTACCAAGGGCAGCTATAATCATTTGAAAAACCAGCTGCGCAAAAGTAAAAAACAGCATTTTACAGAAATTGCCCAGACAGTCGACTATGCCCACAAACAGCGTTTTAAAGTAAACGTTTACCTTGAAGACTGGTCAAATGGCTGGCTCAACTCACGCGATTATGTGTTTGAACTCATTGAATTTCTGATCAGTAAGAAAGTAAAACGAATCATGCTGCCCGACACCCTGGGTATTCTGTATCCTGGTGCTGTTTTCGAGGCCCTGCAGATTATCTGCGAAAAGTTTCCCGGTCAGCATTTTGACTTTCACCCCCAGAATGACTATGGCCTGGGCACTGTTAACGTGCTTGAAGCCCTGCGCGCTGGTGCTGGCGGAGTGCATACTACAGTTAATTGCCTGGGTGAGCGGGCTGGCAATGCAGCCCTGGCAGAAGTTGTGGCCGGGGTCAATGATCATCTTAAATTTAATACCCGGGTTAACGAAAAGTACTTATTCATGCTTTCATCAATGGTTGAAACGTTTTCAGGTAAACGTATCGCCCAGAATGCCCCGATCGTAGGCGAAGATGTTTTTACCCACACAGCTGGCATTCATGCAGATGGTAACAAGAAGGGCTCTCTCTATGACAGTAAACTCTTGCCCGCCCGTTTTGGGCGGCAGCGCAGCTATGCCCTGGGCAAAATGGCAGGCAAGGCGTCGTTAGAGTTGAATTTGAAACAAATGGGTATTGAACTCAGCGAAGAAAACCGCAAAAAAGTTCTAGAGAGAGTTATCGAGTTGGGCGACATGAAACAGACCGTAAGCCAGACTGACCTGCCCTTTATTGTAGCAGATGTGATCGAGCGCCCTTTGAACCAGGTGGTAAAATTTACCGATGTGGTTTTAACCTCTGGCACCCATGTTAAACCGGTGTGTTCAATTACCCTTACCTATAAAAACAAAGAATACCGTGTTACTGGCTCGGGCGATGGCGGCTATGATGCCTTTATGAACGCGGTGCGCAGCTGGGCCGCTGATTGCAAAATCAAGCTGCCAACTCTGGTTGACTATGAAATCAGAATTCCGCCCGGGGGGCGCACCTCTGCTCTGGTCGAATGCCGCATTGTGTGGCAACCCGATAAGGGCCAGAGTATCACTACCATAAGCGTGCATTCAGATCAGGTCATGGCAGCTGTAAGCGCCACCCAGAAAATGATTAACCTTACCCTGCAATAACCATGCAAATCGAACGCATTGTCATTTTCTACAAACGCAGCACCCTTGACATCAGCAAGGCTTCAAAAAAAGCCATTGCCCGCGACAAGGTGATTCAGAAGGCCATCACAAATGCCCACAAAGATCATTACAAATCTGTTCAACTGCTGAAAAAACAGCTGGCTGACTGCCCCTACCCCGTCAAAGTACATCAAAGAGGCATTGGCCGTTTACCAAAAATAAAAAGCACCGACCTGTTAATCTCTCTTGGTGGTGACGGAACCTTCATCTATACTTCTCATTTCGTAAGTGATAATCTGTTACTGGGTATCAATTCGGCGCCCGACTCAAGTGTGGGTTTTTACTGCCCGGTAAATCTCTATGCCAGAGACTTTGATCTGGTTGGGTTAATTGAGCGTATTGCCACCGGTAAAAAGAAACCGACAGTAGTACACCGCATTCAAGTTAAAGTAAATAAGAAGACGGTTGGTGTACCTGTATTAAATGATATTCTTCTGACCGAAACAAACCCTGCGATCACCAGCCGCTACCGCCTGCAGCATGGCCGCAAAATTGAATCACATAAATCATCAGGAATATGGATCTCAACCGCAACCGGCTCAACCGCGGCCTACTCATCGGCTGGCGGAAAAAAGTTCAGGCAATTCAATAAAACCCGCAAACGCCAGTTTGGTTTCAGAGTAAGAGAACTCTATAAAGAGAAAGGCAACAGCATCATTGGCGGGCTGGTTTCAGAAGAAGAGAAGTTTCAAATCACCTGGGCCATGCCAGGCGGGGCTATTTATTTTGATGGTGGCTACACCAGTGTACCACTCAAGATGAGTGACCTTATCGAGATTGAATTTCACAAACACCCCCTGGTGACATTTCTCTAGCATAAGGCGGTGCAAAATACGCTTTTCTGGCTAAATCAGAACATGAGTCTGACCCATGCCATACGACATAATCAAAACACAAGATTCTGATTTATACGAAGCATTACTTGCTGAAGACGACCGCCAGCAGAACAGTCTCGAGTTGATTGCCTCTGAGAATTTCGTTTCGCAGGCAGTACTGCAGGCCTACACCTCGACGCTGACCAACAAATATGCTGAAGGTTACCCCGGTAAAAGATATTATGGGGGCTGTGAACCCTCTGATATGGTTGAAAATCTGGCACGAGACCGTATTAAAAATGTCTTTGGCTGCGAATATGCCAATGTACAGCCTCACAGCGGCGCCCAAGCCAACACAGCAGTTTTTCTGGCCTGCCTGAAACCCGGTGACACCTTTCTGGGTATGGATCTTGCGCACGGCGGCCACCTGTCGCACGGTTCAAAGGTAAACTTTTCGGGCCTTTATTTTAATGTAGCCTCGTATGGTGTTTCAGAAAAAGATAACTTGATCGACTATGACGATGTGCGCGCAACAGCTAAAGAAGCCAAACCCAAACTCATCATCGCAGGTGCCTCAGCCTACCCGCGCATTATTGACTTTGCGAAATTCAGAGAGATTGCCGACGAAGTGGGTGCTTTGGTGCTGGTTGATATGGCACATATTGCAGGGCTGGTGGCAGCAGGTCTACACCCCTCACCCCTTGAGCATGCAGACTTTGTAACCAGCACCACCCACAAGACCCTGCGTGGCCCCCGTGGTGGTATTATCTTATCAAACAATGAAGACTGGTTTAAAAAACTGAATTCGAGGGTTTTTCCTGGTACTCAGGGCGGGCCACTTATGCACGTTATTGCGGCCAAGGCCGCAGCCTTTGGCGAAGCCCTTAAACCTGACTTTAAAGACTACCAGCAGCAGGTAATTAACAATGCCAATACCCTGGCAGAAACCCTGCTGAGTCGCGGCCTCAGCCTGGTTTCAGGTGGCACCGACAACCACCTGGTTCTGGTAAACACATTTGATACCCGCAATGTAACCGGCAAAGATGCACAAGAGATGCTTGAATCGGTGGGCATCACTACCAACAAGAATGCCGTACCATTTGATAAAAATAAACCCGCCATTGCCAGCGGCATCAGGCTCGGGGCCCCGGCCCTGACTACCAGAGGCTTTGGCCAAAAAGAATTCACGACTGTGGGTAATTTGATTTCTGACGTTATAGAAAACCCAGAAAACGAAGAAGTTCATAATAAAGTAAAAGCACAGATCAAAGAGCTCTGCGAAAGCTTTCCCATGACTAAGTTTCGTCTTTAATGTCTCGCTATCTGGGCATCGACATCGGTGGCACCACCATCAAGGCAGCTCTGGTTGAGCGCGATGGTCAGGTCAGCAAAAAAACCACTGTAGCGACCCCGCAAGAAGCAGGCAATGAAGGTTTT
>CAZHLC010000465.1:0-2201 GCA_964532545.1 uncultured Leptospiraceae bacterium
TCTATAAAATTGAGGTACTGGGCCCCGGTGGTCAGGTCGTCGCCTCAGAACGAGTCAGGTTTGAAATATTACCAGAGCTTTCACCCGAAGAACAGATTAAACTCTTAGAGCAAGAAAAGAAAGATGGTAAAAAAAAAATCAAAACTGAAAAGTGGAAGTCAAGCGGCAGTGTCGGTGCCACTTACCAGTTTGCCCGTACTAAGTCACCTTCAGGAATCACACCAGTACCAAACCCCAACGGTTATTACACGATACAGGGGCAATATCAAGCCAAGAAAGATGATACGACCTTCTATCTTGGGCCTCTTCTGATGACTGACCAGCAGGCCGAAGGGGGTAATCGTATTCAACAGTTTTCATTTGGCATGGAAAAAGGTATCTATGGCACCAAATGGGGAACCGTTTCAAGTGAAATGACAGAGTTCACCGGCGGTGGGTACAGTTACCTCGGTGGCGAAGCCCAGGTTGATACTTTAAAAGATGAACGTAAGAAAGGTATCAGGGTGAAAACTTTCACCGGGCAAACAAAACAACCAATTGAATTGCGAAGTGACCCCAATAACCTCGGGGTCTATTCTCAACGAGCTATCGGCGGCGAGGTTGCCTGGGCCCCAGTTGATAAATGGGGCTTCGTATCAATTCAGGGCGTTGATGTCAAAGATGATCGTAATTCTATCTCACAGGCTGGGCTTATTCCGTTAACACAAACTCAGGCTGGTTCTGCCTATGCCAAAATATTTCCGCCAAAATTTACCACAATAAAAGAGGTCGAAGCTGAGGTGAGTGTAAGCCAGAGTGATATAACAAACCCTGCTCTCAATGATGTTGGTGAGATCACTGAAAGCCGTGAGTTGGTAACTGGCTTTGGCTTTTACATTAAAGGCAAAGGTGAAATCAAAAAACTCAGAACAAACTATCAGGTTGATGTTAGAAGAACAGACCCGAGGTTTATTTATCAGGGCGATACCCTCAGCTTTAAGGGCGATTTTGATCATAGTCTTTATAAAGGCAAAGTAACCATTGCTGAAGGGGCTGAATACATTCGAGATAACCTTGAAGGCCAGAAGCTGACGACCCTTGAGCGAAGTAAGGCAAATGCAGAGGTGGCATTGAACTTTAAACCTGTCACTTTTAAAGTCTCTGATAACATTGAAAGACAAAAGACGACAGGTGACCCCACCCAATTGCTTGATCAGATTAACAACAATCTTGAGTCTTCCATAGGTTATTCTTTCAATCTATGGATTATCACTTTTACACCGGGGTTCGCCTATAGCCAGACCGATGCCATTGATAAATCGAGCCCCAAATTAAGTGACAATCAAAGGGGCCATACTTTTAACCCAAACCTTGGGTTTGAGATGAACCCATATAAATGGTGGCGGTTGAATGGCCAGGGGGGATATACCTACAGTATCAATGAAAATCTTGATCAGGGTGATAAGACGTTTATTGAGAACCCTCAGGGTGAGGCCAATTCTGATTTTACCCTTTGGAAAGGCAAGTTTACCCTTAACCTCAGCTACATATTTAATTTAACCAACACAATAACTGTTGATGAAACTGATCAAAACATCAGCACTATAGAGAATCAGACAGCAAAAGCCGGCTTTAAGGCCTCACCCTTCAGTTGGCTTGACCTTGGTAGTAATTTTTCGTACGAGCTGAATAAGAATCTAACCCAGGCTCTAGATCAGATCAATGTGGCTTTAGGCTCAACTATAAACTCAGATAGTAGTATCGAATTCAAGCTTTGGGGGGGTAAAATCAACATTCCCCTTGGGTTTAAATTTACAGGTGTCTCTGATAATAAGAACCCGAGCGAAAGCGACTCTCAGAGTTATACCTATATCGCAGGGGTTAAAGCTATACCGCAAGAAAAGCACACTGGCAATCTTGATTTCAGCTACACCCAGTTCAAAGATCGGGTAAGCTCAGCCAACAGTTATGATCAAATTGCATTCACGGTGGGGTACAACATCATTTTATGAGAGCACTAATCTGCTATCTCGCCCTGGTAGGTATCATGCAGGCTGCTACTTTGTCATCAGCATTCGGCCGTGGTGATGCAATGGCCGGCATTGCTAAGAAGAAGTTCTACTATGGCGATCAAAATCCCGCTAATTTCGCCTATTTGCCAGGGCTTACCCTTGGGGCTTACGCTGCGCCTAATCTGCAGAATTTTGTTGTACAGCCACAAG
>CAZHLC010000465.1:2211-4218 GCA_964532545.1 uncultured Leptospiraceae bacterium
TTTGGTGAGAATCAAGTCGGTGCTTTTCTGGGCCTTAAGCTACCAGGCTGGGGAATTTATTTCGAAGCAACAGGTAATTATGAGACCAGCGATTCGAATATCAATTCGGTAGGCTTCTCAGGCGGCGGGGCCGGGCTCGCGTATTCGATTACTCAATATTGGCACATAGGCCTGTATGCAAATTCGCGAACAATTACTGAGCAGCAGATTGTAGAAGGCTCAGTGGGCACAATATATGAAATTCCTTTGAAAGAAGAGTTTTATTCAGGTTTGGGGTTGTATGACATCGCTCTCGGCCTTGCCGCTCAATCAATACCCACGACCTTATCTGAGAAACCAGGCCTTGGTAACCTAACGGGTTCGATACATCTGCAATGGTTCAAAAGTAAATATATCAATCTATTCTATGAGAACTCTATCGCAGGCCAGCAAGATTTTCGTGCTCTGGTTTTTTTGAACGGTTTCAGTATAGAGTTTTTTAGATACTGGTCTTTGTATGGTGGATACTACGGCGAAGAATTCTTTCGATTCTCGCAGGCCTACGTTGGCACTTCTTTGACCTTACCCATGTGGAAAAGCGAGGCCAATATCTTCGCATCATATTCTGCTCGAACATTCCGAAAAGTCAATGATTCTGCCATTGAGTCTCTCTCACTGGGGGCCTATTGGCAATATCCATTAAGGTTTACGAAGAAGAACGAGCTCGAACTTGACAAAGACCTTACGCATTTTATTGAACCAAAGAGTAAGATCGTAACCCCCAACGAAGATGGCGTTGATGACTTTTTGCAGATACATATGAGTCACTCTAAGTATAGTAAGCTTAGTGACTGGAATGTAATTATTCAAAATAAGAGAGGTGAGACCATCACTGTGATTCAACCCAACGTGCTTGCCCGTTCAAAAAGAGGTCTTTTCCCTTTTCCAAATAAAGTCAGATGGTTGGCACTTGACCACCGAGGGGCCCGGGTTGAAGACGGAGAATACCGTTTCTTCATGCTGGCGATCACTGCTGAGGGTGATAAGAAGCGCTGGCCATTGGGCAGGGTTATTGTCGATTCACATAGGCCACGCTTTAATGTCTTTGTTGAGAAAAAAAATTATATAGTGGGGTCTGAAGAGCCTTTCGTTGTTTTATTCAAAGATCAATTGAATGATATGAAAGACTACCAGATAAGTTTTATCGATAGCAAAGGCAATGTAGTCTATGCTGGCAGAGCAGCATCTACAGGAAAAGTCACCAGATTCTCATGGAACGGTTACTTAAGAGAGAATGTTGCTGTTGAAGCCGGTGTTTATGACATTGAAATCAAAGCCAGAGATCTCGCAGGCAATACTAAACTCAAGACCATTGAAGATGTACATTTTTATGTGGGTGAAAAGAGTATCATCTTAGATATGCCTTATGTGGCTTTCTCGCCCAATGGTGACGCAAAAGCAGAAACCTTACCTGTCGGAATCAGAACTGAGCTCAAGGCCAATGTCAAAGAGTGGGCTGTCGAAATTTATTCGGTGAATAACCATAAGCTAGTTCGCAGTATCACAGGTAAAAATTACATTCCGAACCAAGTAATCTGGAACGGCCGAAACGATAAAGGCAAACTGCAAGAAGATGGCCCCTATCAACTTTTCTGTAAACTCGAAACCAATGACAATGAAAAGGCTAAGTCGCTGACCTATAAGGTTTCAGTAGATACCAGTGCTGCAAATCTGAAACTATCAACCCCTACGAAGTCTTTTACGCCTGATGGTGATGGCATTGATGACCTATTGCGTATAGATATCGATGTAGATGATCAAAATGAAATCATTGCTTATGAGCTCAGCATTCGTGATTCGAAGAAGAATATACTGAAAAAATACCAGGCAAGAGATGCTTTGCCCAGGGTATTCTTCTGGGATGGCTTATCTGATGAGGGCCTGAAGGTTTATAGCTACCAAAGATTCAGTATTTCATTAAAAGCAATGGATGCCGCCGGCAATATGGGTGTTTCGAATACAATTAAG
>CAZHLC010000466.1:0-4217 GCA_964532545.1 uncultured Leptospiraceae bacterium
CGTTCAGCCCATGCTGGCTGACATTTTTTTCATCAACAATCTTGCCTTTATATCGCTGCACCGTGAAATCTTTGATCGATTTGAGGGCTTCAATGGCTTGCTTGCCTTTCAGCATCTTTTTTGACAGGTCGATGAAAAAAATCAAAAAGCTGCTTTTCTGGTATTCTGCCAGAATATAGAGGTGGGCATCTTTTTTCTCACCAAGAATAGGCAGGGGGGCCATATTATAGACCGGCCGTTGGGGCAAAGAGATTGAAAATTGGCCGCCGGCCAGCTGGTGGGTTGGCCATTTAGAATCGCACTCACACTGGCTCAAAAACAGGGCCAGGGGTAGCAATAGAAGAATACGCCGCATAGTTATGCTGCCATGCAGGCTGTGATTAGACTGTCAATTGCCTTTGTTTTTTGATTTGACCCTGGCTTAAATTGCGTCAAAAAAGACTATGTCTGTATTTTCTCGGTTCTTTGTGATTTTTGTTTTCAGTTCATCAGTTTTTGCGGAAAACCTGCATCAGGCGGCGGCAGATTATGTTTGCCAAACCTGTGTGCAGAAGCAGCGTTTACGGGTGGCGGTTTTTCCGTTTACTGATGTAGATGGCAAAGAAGATGAGAAAACGGCGGGGCACACTACCCGCATGATGGCCAGTCTACTTGGCTGTAAACAAATCAAGGTCATAGATAAATCAAAACTGAATAAGGTTACAGCAGAGCAAGAGCTGGGCCAAACGGGCCTGATTGATGAAGAAACAGCCCCCGAAGTTGGTAAGCAGATCGGGGCCCAGGCGCTGCTGTTTGGCCATGCCGCAGTCGGTGGCAAAAGCCTGCAGATTCGCATTGTCGATGCCGTGACTGGCGAAATTCTGGGGGCCAGTGTACAAGAGCCAGCGGGCAATAACAGCCGCCCCCAGGTGACCAGCCTTTCTCAAGAAGAAGTTAAAAAAGATTTTTCAAAAAACCAGATGCGCCGCTGGATTATGCGTTCGGCCCGCCATCGCCCGGCCCTGTTTATTTTTGCCACATCGACTGCTGAAGAATGGTCAGCGATCAGGGCCCGCTACCCGCGGCGGGCGGGCAGGGTAGCCAGCAGAATAGAGTCTTTACCTGTTAAAAAGAAGGGTAAGATCATGGCCTTTCGTGAACAGGTGCGCCGACTGCGGGCCAGTGATCTCGAAGCCAATCAGAAAATCATTACGCTTCGCCGGCGGGTGTTGCAGAAGACCCGAAAAAATGCCCGTAAGAAAAAGCGCAGACGCAGGCGCCCCAGAAGACGGTATTAAAATTCAGCCGCGTACAAGAACAGCAGCACTCTGTGTAGCCAAAAGTCAGGTTCTATTGGTTGAACACTATGACTCGGTGCAGCGAAAACCCTTTCTCTCTCTGCCTGGTGGTCGGGTTGAAACAGGTGAGACCCCTGAGCAGGCTGCGATACGCGAAGTTTTTGAAGAAACCGGTTACCGCGTATCACTACGGGGCTCACCTAAACCAATCAATTACTATTACTTTCTGTGGCAGGGGCGCAATGTCTTCTGCGAAACTTACTGGTTTCTGGCAGACCTGGCATTCCCCCAACCAGAAGAGCATGAAGGTGATGAGAACGTGATTGCAGTGCACTGGCGCCCTCTGGCTGAATTGCCAGAGGTCTTAAGTTATCACTATGCTATTAAAAGAACTGCTCTTAGCCTGCTGGCCGGCAACCACTACTATTAGGTTGCGGCAACTTCGGGGGTTTCTGCAATCACAGCAGCGCCCACGGCATCGCCCCAGACATTTACAGTTGTGCGAAAACGATCTAAGAACCAATCAATGGCAAGAATCAGCGCCATGCCTTCAAGAGGCAGATTGACTGCCTGCAGTACCAGCACCATGGTCGTCAGGCCCGCCTGGGGTATACCAGCAGCGCCAATGGCGGCAAGGTTAGCAGTGATAAAGATGATAATCTGCTGGCCAATGGTCAGATCAATACCATAGGCCTGGGCGATAAAAATAGCGGCCACCGCCTCATAGAGAGCTGTACCATCCATATTTATGGTGGCACCAAGGGGCAGTACAAAACTGGCTGATTTATTAGGTATCTTGTTGTTTTCTTCAACGCATTCGAGGGTGACAGGCAGGGTCGCCGAACTTGAAGCCGTTGCAAAGGCTGTTGAAAGAGCCGAGCCCATACCCCGCAAATATTTGAAGGGGTCTCGTTTACCGAGAAACTTCAGAACCAGCGGCAGAACAACCAGGGCCTGTATAGCCAGGCCGACAATGACCGTCATGCTGTAGAAGCCGATCTTCTTTAATTCGTTGAGAAAACCTTCGCCCTCGGCCGAGCCGAACTTATAGGCGACGAGGGCAAAAACACCAATCGGGGCAATATACATGAAGATGCCTACCATTTTCAAGATGGCGTCGTTCAATGTCTGAAAGGCATTAACTACGGGGCGGGCTTTTTCACCCAGGGTTGATAAAACCCCACCCAGAAAAAGAGAGAAAACGATCAGTGGCACAATCTGCAGCTCGACCATAGACTTTATTATGTTGGGGGATATTATACCCGAAATAATCTGGCTGATGGCGCCACCAATTGACTGGCCCCCCTTGTCTTTTACTTTGTCAGGTACGGCCAGCCCCTCGGTATTCAGAGTATCTGAGACCCCTGGTTGTATGATATTAACCAGTATCACACCAATTACTACCGCGATCATGGTGGTTGTAAGGTAGTAGGCGATGGTTTTACCACCGATACCACCCACCCGGCGAATATCACCCAGTGAGGTTATGCCTGCCACCATTGAAAAGATGATAAGGGGTACTATGAGCATGCGCAGGGCATTAAGAAAAAAGTCGCCCAACCATTTGATCACGCGCAGGGGTTCAACCGGCATCACAACAATATCATAGACCTTGGGTTTTTCAACACGTTTTACATTGAGAAAGACATTGCCCTCGGCGGTAATCTTAGCCTTTATCTTTTTAACGTTGCTTTTGGCAAAATTGCTGTCGGCAGTTTCAATTTCTGCACTGATGGGGGTAGTGGCGGCCCGCTTGGTGAGGGGGGTCACCTCGACCTTCTGCATCTGCTGCCAGTTTTCAGCGGTAAAACGCAGAGACACCGGTTTGAGTTTTAAGTCAGCGCCGTTATATAAGAACTTGATTTTTACTTCTTTGGCGGGTTTTGAGGGCAGTCTCATTTGAAAGGCATTGTATTGCGGTGACCAGATAAAGCTTGCCGCTATGCCTGCTGCCAGACCAAGTAAGATGCCGATAAGAATAAACTTGTTTGCGCGTGAACTCATGTTAGTTTACGATTAGCGCTCTGCCAATCACGGCAAGCACTTTTCACCAGATGCCCAGCTCAATCAATTGAGCCTCGGCCTGTTCAGCCCAGCCTCGATTGGCCTGGGGGCTGGCGGGCGAAGGGTGCAGAACACTGCTGATTTTCAGATTCGTTTCACCCAGGGCCAGCTGGGCTCTTTTCATTGCATATTTGCCAACCCCGACCAGGTGCTGGGGTTGTATAATCTCTACCATCTGCCTGAGATAGTCGTCGCACAGATTCAGCAGTTTTTCAGCCTCTTGTTTGGTCAAATCTGAAGGGGGAACATTTTTACCACCCTCGGCCATAAAGATCAGTGGGCAATAATTGGCTACAAAGTGCTTTTTAAAAAAACGTGCAGGAGACTTGAATTTCTGTGAAAATAGGCCCCAGAGGCGGGCACCGCTGACTTCGTTGCGATGGCAGTCAAAACCCTGTATCGGTCTCTTGGGGTGTTCTTTTGGGGGGCGGCCAACTTTGCCCTGCAGGGCCAGCCAGTTTTTTACCGAGGCGACTTCACCAAAGGGCACCCCTGTCTGGGCCATGCCGAAGGGGCCCGGGTTCATTCCCAGAAAAATGACTTTTTTGGTAGAATTGCCATAGGTCTTAAGGTATGTTTCATAGACCGGTGCAGCATATTCAAGTGGATTATAAACGTAGGCGACCTTGCTGCCGAATTTCAGCTTGTTGGCGTCTTTGGCAAGATTGCGAGACATTTTAATCATTTTTGCAGCAACCGATGAACTCATAAGAAAAGCCAGAGGTGTGGGGTGGGCTGCACAGCTCTTTTTATGTAATTTTTTGCCGCCTTTAAAATTATTGTATACTGTTAACTAACCATTTGGTTAAATCAATTGGATAGTTAATTGCAAAGAAAGAATTGTAGTATTTAAATGAGTGTACCTACCTCAAAGAG
>CAZHLC010000467.1:0-4214 GCA_964532545.1 uncultured Leptospiraceae bacterium
TGACCCGCAAAGATTTCTCTTTTCTGCGCAGCGTATTGGTGATTGGCTTCTTCGTGGCGCTGGGGCTCATTGTGGCCAGCATTCTGTTTGGTTTTAACCTTGGCATAATCTTTTCTGGTGCTATGATTGTGCTGGCCTCGATTGCCATTCTATACAATACATCGAACGTACTGCACCACTATAACACAGGCCAACACGTGGCGGCCGCTTTAAGTTTGTTTGCCTCAGTAGCACTGCTATTCTGGTACATACTGCAGTTTCTATTGCAGATGATGGGCGACGACTAGTAGCATTGAAAGAACCAGCGGCCGGCTCACCTACCATAGCCCTGCGCCTGCAGATCGCCCAAGAGCTGGGCTGGCAGGCCCACTGCTTAGACCCTGAAACCGGCTGGCTGTGGCGCCTGCAAAAAGGCAGAGAAAATAAAATTCTGCATGGGGGCCACCTGCCCATCAACAACCACGCAGCTGCTTCACTGGCCCTCGATAAAGCCTATACGGCCATGGTGCTTTCCGAGGCGGGCTTCAACGTACCTGAAAGTGCCCGCTGCCTGGCACCGGGTCAGATCATTGATGCCCTGGGGCGTGACCCCTACCCTTCACAGCGGGGCCTTGAACCAGCCCTCGCCATGGCCGACCAGGCTGGCTACCCTCTGGTGGTAAAACCCAATCGGGGCTCACGGGCCAGAGCTGTACAACTGGCCACTGACGAAGCCACACTCAAAAGTGCAGTCAAGCAGGCCTGGGCCATTGACCGCTTAGCCCTGGTGCAGAAACCCGTGCCCGGCTTCGATCTGCGCATCGATGTGCTCGATGGTGAACTTTTATTAGCCTATGTGCGCCGGCCCCTTGTGCTGATCGGCGATGGCAGGGCGACTTTGCTTGAGCTACATGAGACAGCTGACAGCCGGGTTAAAGATAAGAACTTTGCGGCCAAGCTGCGCTCAAGCCCGGCCTGGCAGAACACCCTGAAAGCCGAAGGCCTTGAGCCTACCTCAATACTTGAGCAGGGTAGAACTCTTGAATTTAAAACCACCATCTATAACCTACACCAGTGCTGCATTGGCGAACTGATCAAAGATCTGCCCACAGCCTGGGTTAAGCTGGCCAGCCAGATCAGTGAAGTTGTGGGCTTGCGCCATGCTGGTATTGATCTGCGCCTGCCCCTGAATTGTAATGGCCTGAATCACACCGTTGGGCAGGCCACAGTGCTTGAAGTCAATGCCTCACCGGCAATTGGTCAAATTCGTAACCTTGATGGCAGGCTTGAAGCTGAACAAACCGAGCGACGCCTGTTAACTGTGGCCCTTGGTGAGGCCTGAATAGCAAGAAACCATTGACGAATACGACGGCCACTTCATTTACAGAAATGAGAAGCTTAGCGCTGTTGAGCATTGTTTGTTTTTTATCTGCCTCAGGTTTTGCGGGGGCCACCTTCGCCAAAAATCAAAAGTTTTCTGACTTTGGCAAAAATGACAGCAGGGCCGCTCTGCCGCCAGCCCTCTTAAAGTTTTTTAACGGGGTAAGAGCAGGCAATCTTAACAAGGCAACTGCCACCTTTTCACCTGCTATAAAAATTCGTATCGCCGGCATGCGCTTCGACGGTATTAAAGAAGCGCGGCGTTTCTTAAAACGTGATGTTATCGGCGGAAAATATAAAATCGAAAAAGTGTTGAAACAAAACAAGCAGATTGTTGTTCAATGCCTGTTCTGGCCTGCGGGCTGGGCCAAACCCGAACCCGCCATCGAATACCGTTTTGTGATTAAAAACAACAGGGTTACCAGCTGGTATGGCAAATATCGCTGAAACCTGCTAAGACAGCATAAAGTAGCATGGAGTTTAAAAATCGTTTATTTCACTGGGTGCAGACCCTGATTGGTGACCCCGAGCATGAGCCCCTTGAAAACCGCGTACTCTATATTCTCGCAGCCATTATAGAAGCCACTCTGTTTATTGGCGTGATCGTTAACCTGGTGATCGAGCGCTACCTCATTGCCAGCCTGCATACTACGATCTTAAGCGCCCTTATTCTTTCGCATTATCTTGCTAAAAAATATAAATGGGAAAGGCCAGTCTCGATTATTTTCTCATTACTCTTTATCATTGTAATTGTTCCGGTGTACTGGTTTTTATCGGGGGGAACCAGAGGCCCCATACCCTGGTTTTTGCCTCTCTTTCTGTTTACCTTTCTGTTTATAATCAGGGGTTATACCCGGGCTGTCATGACGGTGTTGTTTATCATCACCCTGATCACCTTGATCTATGTAGAAAAGACCTACCCTGGCAGTATGAGTTATCTGCCCGGAGAGTTACCTGAGGCTTTCGAACCCATGAGTGCCCTGTTATTCAGCTTCTTTTTCTATGTACTTCTATTTGGCTACGTCATCTATTCTTATGATCAAGAGCTGCTGGCCCGGGCCAGGGCCCGTGAGATTGCCGACCGGGCTAACCAGAGCAAATCGGTTTTTCTTTCAAATATCAGCCATGAAATTCGAACACCTTTGAACGCAATAATAGGTTTCTCAAACCTGCTGGCCCAGAACCTTGAGGGCAAGTCGAAAGAGCAGGCCGCCATTATTAATGATCGTGGTAAAGATCTGCTGGTTTTAATCAACGATCTCATTGATATAACCAAGATCAGCAGTGGCAAACTTGAAATTGTTATCGATCGAACTAATGTACGCGAAATTATCGAAGATGTATTGCAGACCTTTTCTTTTGAAAGCGAAAAGCGGGGTCTATTAATTGAAACAACCGTTGATGAAGCGGTACCAGAGTACATTCTCACTGACCGCATAAGGCTACAGCAGATTCTAATCAACCTTGTGGGCAACGCCTTGAAGTTCACCGAAGTGGGCACCGTAAAAATACTCATTGATGTGACTGAAAGAAAAAACAAACTGTGGCTGAGAGGCCGGGTTAAAGATAGCGGCATCGGCATAGCAGCAGAGAATCTGCATCTGATCTTTGATTCTTTCGAGCAGGCCCATCGCAGTTTTTCTCGGCGTTTCAGCGGGGCGGGCCTGGGCCTTGCCATTACCCGTGAAATTCTTGAGCTGCTACAAGGTTCAATTGAGGTGAGCAGCAAACCCGGTGAGGGCTCAGAGTTCACATGGTATATTCCGTTAGAGGCGGCCGGGGCCACCCATACCAGCCCCGAGAAAAAAGTAATCAATCACCGGCCGTTAAAAGGCAAAAGAATTCTGGTTGCTGAAGATGATGAGGCCAATCGCCTGTTGATCAGCAAAATTCTTAGAGAAAACCGGGTGGGCTTTGCCCACAATGGGCAGCAGGCCATTGAACGCTGCAAAGAAGAAACCTTTGATCTTATTCTTATGGATGTTGAGATGCCCATAGTCGACGGTATCAGCGCCACCCACAGCATTCGCCGCAACTTTGGCGGGCCAAACGCGAAAACCCCCATTGTGTTTCTCACCGCCCACAGCATGCGGGGCGATACTGAACGTTTTCTCAAGGCCGGTGCCGACAGTGTTATTGCCAAACCACTGGTTGATCTCGATGAATTCTGGGGCAGGCTGCGGGTCATGCTGCCTCAAGAAGATGATGGCCAAACCTGAGTCGCAACGGGCAGAGCTCAAACCCAACCAATACCTTTTTAAATTGACACCTTTTCTTTTACGCCCGGGTTAGTTTTATGAAACGATTTCTGTTTTTACTGACCATGGTCTTTCTACTAGCCCACTGTGAAGAAGGCAGGCAGAGCAGTAGCACTACCGAATATCAAAAGAAGGTTTTTCCCAGTGATTTTAAGGCCCTCTGCAATGCCACCGGCATAGAAAAGGCCACGGCCTATAACAAGGCAAAGGGCGTGGTATCACCCATCTTAATTTTCAGCAGGGGGGCTGTAGGTGAAACCTACTATGAGCGCACCAGCAGCATGGTGCCCAAGGCCTGGAAAGTCGACTGGAAAGAAGTCACCAAAACTCAATTGGTGGCATGCACCACAGTAACCGATGCCAAACAGGTGAAAACCTGCAAACTCAAGAACCGCAAGAGCGACAAACAGCTGATTGTCAATGGCTTCGATGCTACCTATAAAATTATTCTCTATGAAGCCAAAAGCGGCAAGAAGATAACCAGCAAAACCATGAAGGCAAAGTTCACCCGGTGCCCCATGTTTCACATGTTCAGTCGCGGCGAGACTGAAGACGACTCTTATGCCTCGATCAAACAGCCCCTGACTGACTTTTTAC
>CAZHLC010000468.1:0-4209 GCA_964532545.1 uncultured Leptospiraceae bacterium
TGAGGTATGGTGCAAGAACGATGCCTGGGTTTATGGCGAATTTTTAGAGAAAATAAAAGAACAATAAAAAAAAAGGAAAACGTATGAACTACAGAATACTCTCATTGATCATATTCAGCATGCTGCTACTGTTAGCAGTAAGCTGCAAAGAAAAGCCGGCCAATAACCAGCAGACAAATATCGAGACCAGCGAAACAGCTGAGAATAGCGATGCTGATGCTGATGATGATACAGATACTGAAGCAGAAGAAGAAAAGAATATGCCCAAAACTGTTGAAGAAGAAGGTGATTGGGTAACCTCTTCGGCTGTTTCATTTCGCTCTGGCCCCGGCACCAACTACAAGCGGGTAAGCTGCAGCATTGCGACCGGCGAAGAGGGCAGCATTGATGAGTACAGCGAGAAAGAAGGCTGGCAGTGCGAAAGCTATTCTTGCTGGAAATACAAAAATGCTAAATTTGCCAGCAAAGGTAAGTCTATTAACACCTCAGAGAGAACAGCCGAAAAAATGCCCGTAAAAAAATGGCAGGCTTACTGGTATAAGATAGGTTTTACTTCACCCGGCAATGACATTCATTGTGAAGATGATGCCTGGGTGTACGGTGAGTTTCTCAAAAAAGCCCCGAATAATTAACCATAAAGAAAAACTTGCGCAAGAACATCTGGCTCAATCTCGCAGGGGTAATTGCACTTTGCTACGGTCTGGTTCTTGCCTCATCTTATGTCAACGAACTGATCGCAGGCCCCCCGGTAATGAGACACCGGGGCCTGCAGCTACCCTACACCTTTAATGCTGTCATCTTATTCAGCATATTTGCCTTCTTTTTTCTAATTACCAACCGTTTTCGTTTTGCCGTTATTCTGCTGATTACCCTGTTCTCTTTTCTGACCATAGCCAATGCGTTCAAACTTCGTATTCTGTTAAACCCGCTGTTTATCAGCGATTTCTATTTTGCATCATTGAAAACCACGCTGGGGGTCATGTGGGGCCTCAGCTGGGCCCTGCGGCTGACTTTTCTGGCAGTTTGCCTCTCACTTAGCTATCTCGGCTGGTTGATGATAAAGACCCTGAAAAAGAAAACAATTACAATGCCAATCTGGCAGCGGCTGGTCGTGGCCCTGCTTGCCCTGGCGGCACCCCTGGGTTACACCTTTGGCAACCCCAGACTCGAGAGCCGCATTGCCTCACTTTTTAAACTGAACCTGGTACGCATCAACACCCGGGCCTTCTATGAAACAGAGGGCCTCGCTGCCGCCCTGGTATTTAACGTAAAGCTGGCCACCCGTTCTATCAAGGTCAGGGGATACTCTGAGCAGAAGATGAACGACCTCGCGAAGAAGGCCTCAACCGACCTGGCCGGGCCCAGCCCGACCAAACCCCAAGATGAGGTTAACGTAATCGTGGTGCTGGTAGAAACCTTTTGGGATCCCCTACTTTACAAGAACCTGCAGGTTTCGCCCGACCCCATACCTTTCTTTCGTTCAATGATGAATCCAAAATCAAACTATGTATTTGTGCCAGCCTTCGGCGGTGGAACAGCGACCGTTGAGTTTGAGCTCTTAACCGGGCTTTCAAGCGAGTTTATCTGGGGCTTTCCTTACGCGACGGCGGTTTTTGAAAAAACCCATACTCTGGCCCAGCTATTCAGGCACCAGGCGTACGAAACGCTTTATCTGCATGGTTATAAAAACTGGTTCTATGATCGCAATCGGGTTATTCCTCTATTGGGTTTTCAACAGTTTCAATATGAAGACCACATTCTCGGTCACTTTGCCGGGCAAGAAATTGAAGATATGCGCTACATCGAAGACCGGTTTTTCATGAGTAAGCTCATCGATGAGATCAAAAAAGCTAACAAACAGAATAGACCATACTTCTTCTTTGCCTCAACCTATGGCACCCATGGGCCCTTTATCGAAAACGAGAACGCCCCCTATCATGTGAACCCGGCCTTTACTACCACCCAGAAAGAACGTCTACGCGCCAATCTGGCTCTATTAAAAAAAGCAGATGTAGCCATGAAGCAGCTGTATTCTTTTCTTAGAACGCAGAAAAAGAAAACACTCTTAATTGCCTTTGGTGATCACCTGCCCACCAAACAATATCTTAAGCTTAACAAAACCGACTTCACGAAAAACGAACCTGATTTATTTCGTATGCCCTATTTCATCTGGGCGAACTATCCCCTGAGAAAAGAGCAGCGCGAAACCAGCATCAATTACTTTTATGAAATTATCACGGCCAACACAGCCCTGAGTGATGGCCAATACAGCAAGGTGCTGGCCTCGCTTAAAAAGCACCTGCCGGTTTTTTCAAAGCATAAATACTCTGCCCAGAAACACCTGGGCAAATCAGTGCCAGATTCTCTGATGCCAGAAGTTGAACGCTATAAACTCTTGCAGTATGACACGCTATACGGCAAACAGTACTTACTAAGATGATTTATCACCTGTTGATTCTGGTTTTAATTTTTCCTCTGCTGCCCCTCAATGCCAAAGAAATCGCAGACTCACGCAAACTTGTTTCAGCCTGCCAGCTCACTGACATATTTGAAAGGTGGTATGGGGGCTCGACGGCGGCCCATGTTCTCATCAAAAAGACCGATAACTCAATAAATATCAAAGCTCTGCGCAAACAGACAGACAGGCTGTTAAAAAGCTGGCTTAACCTGACATGCCGTAACGCAGTTCAGGTAAAAGTTCAAAATGCAAAAAGCCGACGAATGCGCCGGGCTATTGCTGCCCATCATAAAAGAGTCAACCGGCTTCGTCTGGCCATTGTTAAAACTTTCAAAGATGACCCGGGCCGCATCTATGAGGTTATTCTGGCAAAGGTTCCCCATGTAGGCGACCAGTACTATGACATCAAAGACCACAAAGATATGTATGTGATCTTCAATCAAGATGTACCCTACAATTCAAATACAGAGGCCCAGAAAGATTTAAAACTTATAAGCAAGAAAATCAATGCTCAGGCTCTGATCATGTTCGGGGCCAGGCAAGTCACAAGCTATAGAAGTCTCAACTGTAAGAACCTCAGAGAGCTGAGGTTGATTGATGTGTCTCAAGGGGGCTTGTATAAACTGCCACCCGAATTCTATGAGTGTAAGGCCCTTGAATCGCTGAATCTCTCAGAAAACAGCATCTCTGAAATCGGGCCGGGCATCGCCAGACTGACAAGATTGCGTTCTCTTATTCTTGGGGCAAACCCCATTCGGCAAATCAACCCACAAATCAGCAGCCTAAAGAGTCTGCAATACCTCGATGTGTCAAAAACACAGCTAACCAAACAACAGATCAAACAACTGAAGAAATGGCTGCCTAAGTCTAAGATCATTACCGATGGCATCTACCATTCGGCTGAAGAAAAAGCCTTCAACCTTGTGCTGGCTCAACCCCAGTATGCTATTGCCGACAACATTTTATTAAAAAAACCCAGGTATCTGCCCCGAAACAAGGGCACCCACATTGTGGCTGCAACAGCGTATCTGCAGAAAAAGAAAGTGAATGTGGTAGTGCGTCTCGACTCTAAAACAGGCAAATCACAGATCTTTTTCAAGCGCGATGGCCACTGGTTAGATGTCACCGAGAAAGTCTCGCGCTTGAAGCTGAGATTCAGACTGCGAAGTCGTTAGGGCTTACAGCTATTTGAGTTTTGAAAAATCACAGGCCGCGGCGGCCTTAGCGGGGTTCAGCCCCATAATCTTGAGAATACCACGGTGCATCGTTCCTGAACACTCTTTGCTCGTGCCCTTGGCAACATTAGGCGGGTACAGGGTACAGCTATACACCATATTGTCATTGCAGTAGATCTTGTCTTCACCACTGCCTCTGGGGTCGAGTACGCCACCCTGTTCAAATCGATACCCAGTGAGAATTTCAAATTTAAGTACTACATGTTCTGGGCTCATGCGGCCATCTGACCATGGCCAGCCGGCGTAAACATAGCATTCACCTTTACGCTTCTTTGGTCTGATTAGTCTTGCTTCGTTGTAATACTGGCGCATATGAGGTTTGGCATTCTCTTTTAACTTTTTAAAAACCGGGTCGGCATCAACCAGCTTCTTTACATTCTGGCATTTCTGTAGTCTTTCTTTCGAGATAGGCTTCTGGGCCCAGTGTCTAGCCGCACCCTTGCAGTAGCTTCGAATGACATCTAGAACATTCGAGCGCCGGTTAAACCACTTCATATCTTTAAAAAGTGACTTATC
>CAZHLC010000469.1:0-4208 GCA_964532545.1 uncultured Leptospiraceae bacterium
AGCAGAGCGTCTATTAAATGAGCGTCGACCAGGGCAGGGGTGCCCCCACCGATATCAAAACCATTAACCTGGTACGACTGGGTGTCTAGGTGTTGCCCATAAAGGGCAATCTCTTGATTGAGCCAGCCCATGTACTGGGCCTGCTGGTCGAGCTGCTTTTTGCCCACTACGGTATACTCACAGAAAGCGCAGCGTACCTCACAGAAGGGTATGTGGGTATAGAGTAGCAGGTCTTGGGTCTCACTGAAGGCCTGTTTTACTCTTTCTAAATGCTGGTCGCGTTGCTGGTGGTAGGGCCGCCAGGTGCCACCATGGTTAATGGGGTAGGCAGTGTTTGAAATATGATGATTGCGCAGACCCGCTGCAAATACTTCAGCCGGGTCATGCTGTTGTTCATCTGCGACTGACGGTGCAGCCCAGGTTGGTTGCAGTGTTTTACTTTTCAAAGAAACAGCTCTGCCCCAATCATACCAGTGGCCAGATAATCGGCCCTGATTTTATGCTGGTTTAGAATTCGCGAGGCCAGCATGGCCTTTTTACCATTTTCACAGATGCAGAGTACCTTCTTTGAGCTCTTAATCTCTGCCGGAATTTCATCGCGCAGGCTGCTGAGCGAGGCCTTTGCGGCCCCCGGCAGCTTGCCAGTTTCTGACACATTGAGCAGGGTATACTTTTTCTGCAGTTTGCCCAGGTCTGCGGCCTGCTCAGGGTGTACGCTGTTGGCCAGTTTCTGTTTATCAAACAGGGCTAAATCGGCCAGAACGTTGGTAACATCGCGTACCGATGAGAAGGGTGGCTCATAGCCTAAATCAAGTGAACGCAATTCATTGAGCTTTATTTTGCCTTTAATGGCAGCCGCCATGGTATCGATACGCTTGTCTACACCCTGGGTACCGGCGGCTTCGGCCCCCAGCACCAGGCCACTCTCTTTATGCCAGATCAGGTTGGCGCTGATCGTATCTGCTGAGAAAAAACGTTCGCGTGCATTCACAATGGCCAGCGAACGCTCAACTTTATTTTTGCCATAGGCCTTCTGGGCTTCGGCCATGGTGAGGCCAGTGCGCCCAATTACTAAATCACCGATGCGCAGCAACTCACTGCCCAGCATGTCGCCAACTCTGGCCTTCTGGCCCACGGCATTCGCACCGGCCGCAAGGGCCAGCTTGTCGGCGATGGCCGCCTGGGGTAGCCAGGCCTTTTTCTTTGAGAGGTGTTTTTCGCTGCTGGCAGCTACGCCACAGGCATAAATGCCCTTGATGTTGGTACGGGCCTGTTTATCAACCCTGACTGAGCCATCTTTTTCAAGTTTAACCCCGGTTTTTTTCAGCAGACTGGTACGTGGCTGAACGCCCATGGCTGCAATTACCAGTTTGGTTTTAATCTGCTCACCGTTAGAAAGGGTAATACCGTTGATCTGGTTGTTGTTCACCTGAAACTCGCGAACGCTTGTCTGCAGCAGCAACCGGCCATTTTTGCTGATTTCTTTTTCGACCTGGCGGCCAATTAGAGAATCATAATTTGACACAAGTCGTTTACCCTTTTCAACCAGGGTTACCTTGATACCAGCCCGCGACAAACCATCAAAGGCTTCGAGGCCAAAGGGGCCGGCGCCGATAATCACAACCTCACCGCTACCCTTGCTGGCTTTTTTGATCTTTTCAAGATCACCAAGGGTGCGAAAATATGAGAAGTTTGTCAGGGTTTCAATCTCGCTTTCAAGCAGCTGTTTGGGTTTAATTGAGCCTGCCCCCAGGGCAAAAATCAGCGAATCGTACTTCAATTCTTCGGTCACACCTTCGCGTCTGATTTTAATAGTTTTGCTTTTGGCGGCAATTTTTTCAACAGAGGTTCTGGTTAGCACCTGAATGTTGTGGGTCTGGGCAAAGTAGCGCCCATCTTCGCGATCAAGGTCAGCAAAATTGCTGATTTCACCCGAAAGATGATAGCCAAGGCCGGTGAGGCCGTAGCTGATATGGTTATTTCTTTCAATAATTGTTATCTCTGCTGTTTCATCAAGCTCGCGGGCCCGGGCAGCCGCGGTGGGGCCAGCCAGAGCCCCGCCAATAACGATAATCTTTTTGGCTTTTTTCTTAATTTTCTTTTTAGCCATTTTTAGTTCCTCTCTCTTAGATTATTTTTTCGACTTTAACGTTATATTTTTCTAATAGTTGTGCATCGATAATCATGGCCTCGGGCAGGGTGATGATACCCGGTTTCTCGTGGGCTGGCCCCAGTTTAATCTGGGTTGAACGCAGGCCCCCGGTATACCAGCGGGCATCGGCCACATAGACCAAATCACCTTCATTGACCAGCAGGCGTTGCATATCATCGGCATGCATATGGGCCATGTCTGCCTGGCCTGCATTCAGCTGCAGCTCAATGGGCTTGGCATACTCGTCATCATTGGGTTCTGCACCTTTAAAAAACTTTTTGGCTTCATGCAGTGAGTCAACCACCAGGCCATTGAGCTGCTGGTCTGATTTTACTTTGGTAAAGTATGTCAAAATAACAGCCAAGAGCCCGCTGCAGACCAGGCCAAAGAAGGCTCGAATAAACTTAAAATTATTTTCAGGGTTTATTCCATGGGCAAAGGGCGCAATGATATCTTGTGGCCAGGTGGCCGCCAGGCCCATCATCACACTGCCGCCCACGAGGGTATAGAAGGCTGCGGTTGAGGTCAATCTCTTCCAGAAAACCGACAACATAATAACTAAAACCATGGCAGGGGTGACGGTGGCGATAAAGATTCCGTGAGCTGAATAAATTGATTTAAAGCTGGCAAAGAGTGGCACCAGTGCCATACCCACGGCCGCTGAGATCAGGGCCACAATCTGGGCCGCCCGCAGGTAGTGTTTATCATCTTTGCCCGGCCGCATGTAGGGGCGATAGATGTCATTCACTGTGATAGCAGAGATGGCATTAATCAGGGTGTCAATGGTGCTCATCAGGGCTGCCGTGAGGGCCGCGAGCACGAAACCAAAGATGCCCGGTTTGGCCACCTTTGAAGCCACGGTCACAAAGATATGGTTGGGGTTGGTATCTTCAGGAATTATGCCATGAGTCACCATGGCCTTACCAAACCAGCCAGCATTTGACAGGGCAAAGGCTGCCAGGGGCATGAGCACCAGAATAATGGCAAACATGGCCTTGCGCCCTTCGCGGGGGCTCTTGGCACTGAGAAAGCGCATGATGGTGCCCTGGCTCATAAACCAGAAGGCAATTGATGAGGCCGCAGCGTCTTGCCAGAAGATACCCACCGCAGGAAAAGTCGAGGGTTCGTTAAAACCAGAAAAGGGCAGTTTGTGTGATTGGGGCAGCCCGCTCCAGAATTTGTCGAGCCCCAGATAATCTGAGCTTAAAAAGAAGATAATCACCCCGGCCGTGATGAGAATAAACCCCTGCACGATATCGGTCATGATCACCGAGGTCTGCCCACCTGCATGCATGTAGGCGGCCCCCAGAATGGCTACTATTAGAATAATCACATAGAGGTTCATCTTTAAGATGGGCTGCAGGGCCACCCCCAGGGTATAGTAGTTGATGCCTACATAACCAATCATATAAATAAGAATGATGGTGATGGCCGCTATCTTCGTTTTTTTATCAAATCGTTTCTCAAAATATTCAGGAATCGACACGATTCGATTGAAGTAAATGATGGGCAACCAGCCCAGCAGAAAGAACGGCACAATAAACCAGTCATTAAGGTACGTCATGGTTGAAGACAAACCAAACTTGTAACCGGCGGTTGAATACTTGATGAAGCTGTATGAACCCACTACGGTGGCCACACAGCTCATGGCAATCATCCACCAAGAGAAGCGCTGGCCCCCAAAGAAAAAGTCTTTGGTTGATTTGGTAAACTTGCCAAAGAAAATACCCAGGCCTGTGATGAAGAGAAAATAGGCGATGATAATAACGACGTCGATAGTGTGGGTGGTAATCATAAGCAATACTCAGCCTGATATGTTAAGATTTTAGTGGAATTTGGTATGTTAGCAAGTGAAAAGTTTATAGAGGTTAAAGCACTGAGTATTGCGGGGAATTTAACCCCGCAGACACAATCAATGAAGCTGTTAAGATAATTTTGCGGGTCGCGAAGCGCCCGTGAGCAGCTTTCGTAGAAAACTGCAAAGCCGCATTTGTTTCTTACTTTAATCATCGGGGTGAGATTCATAAGCACACCCCAGCTTTCAGGTCGCGCGGCG
>CAZHLC010000470.1:0-4206 GCA_964532545.1 uncultured Leptospiraceae bacterium
CGAATATGATCCAAGGTATCGACCATGGTATATTGAAGTTAAAAAGAAGCAGAAAGTAACTCAGGTTAAAGAAGTAAAGATGGGCCCCAAGATTGATGTGGGCGACTTTGACCGCAAGGTGAACCTGGCAGAAAAGTTTCTGGGCGAAGGCGATACGGTAAAAGTAACGATGCGTTTTCGTGGCCGAGAAATGGCTCATACCGGGCTGGGTCTTGAGAAAATGAAAAAGTTCGCTGAGCTTCTTAATGAGACCGCAACCATTGACAAAGACCCGGTGCTTGAAGGCCGCCTGATGACAATGGTGTTACGACCCAAAAGCAAGAAGGGTGGCAATTAAAAACGTGCCACCTGGTATCTGAACGATACCTTTTTCAATAAAACCAAGTAACTTTTTACAGCCTGGCGGTTCTTTTTGGCAGCGCTGCGGTAGGCCCCGTAAATGTTTCCCCCATAGAATACCCCGGCCAGGGCTGCACCGATGATACCCAGGCCCTGTTCATCATTGCTGAAGGCCAGAGCGCTCAGCCCTGCCAGGCCGCCCACCACTGCGAGGTTTGACAGAGCGTCGCCCCAGTTGCCGGTATAGGCCTGGCCCGCCCCGGGTACTGCCGCCGAGAGCAGCCCGGCCAGCCATGGGTTGTGGCTGCTGGGCCATTGGTTTTCTAAGAGCTGCAGGTCTGTCTGCCCAATTTCACCTGCCATGATCGGGCCAGCCAGCTTCTGCGGGCGGTAAGTTTGAAAGCGGGGTTTTTGCAGATTCTGCTCTAGCAATTGATTCTGCCAGCGCCAGAGCATAAACTGCAGGTTTAATGCTGCGTCTTTGCTATTCTGTGTTTTGAGGGCTTCGGCTGGCCGATTGAGGGCCGCAAAGCTCAGAGCCCTTAACCAGCGCATTCGTTCAACGTTGGTTTCAGTGGTCGCTGTCTGGGTGAGTAGCTGTTGGTGCTGCCCAGCCAGATACAGGCTTTCGGCTACACGAAGTTGCGCCCGGGCTGCCATAGGGCCACCCAGCCCGTATGAGGCCCGTTGGTACTCAACCATGGCGCGGTAATAATCTTGCTGCTCAAATAAAGACTCAGCAAAGCCGAAGGGGTTCTTCTCAGCTTTCTCAGCCCAGAGGGGAACCATCGTGACGAGACAAAAAATAATAATTGTTCTCACGGTATTACATATCGTGAAAGTCAATTGACACGACAATAAATGTTGCCATTTTCGCTTGTAAGGTATACATTCTTTTTGGAGAAATATTATGTCATATAAAACGATTATCGCAGCGTGTGTTACGTTAACCATGTTTGCCTGTGCTGAAAGCCAGATTAAAGGCCCATCAGCTTCTGCTCGCATCAAATTTGTTAAAGGCGCAGTGCAAGTGCTTACGGCCCAGGCGAAAATGGTGCCGGCTAAGCTGGGCCAGAAACTGCACAGTGGTGATAAAGTGTTCACCCGGGCCGGTGGCTCAGTTGAGCTTCTGGTTTCGAGTCTCGGTGTTGTCAAGATTGGCCCCACCACCAGTGTTGAAATCAGTCAATTGGTAAAAACAGCTGACAAAGCTCAGGTAAACTTTCGGTTGAATAATGGTTCAGTTTTCTCAGCAGTGCAGAAAATGAAGAAGAACGACCAATTCAAAGTGAGTACGCCAACTGCAGTTGCGGGTGTGCGTGGTACCAGCTTTATCACAGAAGTGGTTCCGTCGAGTAGTGGTATTTACCCCACTGGCATTCGCAGCATCATCAAAAAGGTTTCTAAGACCAGAGTAAGTGTATTGAGCGGTAAGGTCGTTCTAAACGACATTTATGGTTCTGAAGTGATTCTCGATAAATTAAGCCGAATTGTTTCTCAAAGCAAAAAACGCCTGGCACAGAGAGCAATCGTGCCCATCAGCCCCAAAGCTATTAACCAAATGAAAGATATGCTGGTTATGAAAAGCAAAGAAGCTCTTTCATACAAGTTTCTGGTACGTGAACTTTCATCTGTTCTTCCTTCAACCTATGGCGATAACGAAGTTCAAGACCTTCAGAACCAGCTGAAGCGCAGCGAGAAAAACCTCTATGTGCCCAGTAAAAAGATCAAAATTAAACAGAAGAGCAAAGTGATCTCTGAGGGGCTTGATGACGAAGAGCTCAAGGTTAAGCCTGCCAAGAAGTGGTAATCTAACCGGGTGTTCTCGAAAAAAAGGCAGCCCCGCCTGGCTGCCTTTTTTGTTTTAAGCCAGATAAAAAGCATTTTACACGCTAATTTAAACAATTTTTCTGGATTCTTCTCGCTGCCTATGCGGCGAAAAATAACGACCAGGCCAGATAGCTCAGTCGGTAGAGCAGGGGACTGAAAATCCCCGTGTCGGGAGTTCGATTCTCTCTCTGGCCAAAAAAAAGCGACCCTGATGGGTCGCTTTTTTTTTGGCCAGATTGAAGAGAATCAAACTCCCTATGGTTTCGATTCGTTCCGGCAAACGAATCGAAACGCGGTATTTCTCTTGGTTGAGTTCGCTGATGAGCGTAGCGAATTGCGCAGCATTCTCTCTCTGGCCAAAAGGCCCGGCAATTTGCCGGGCCTTTTTTGTTAGAAGGCATCGAACGGCAAACAGTACGCTGACCGAACGCAGTGAGGTAACGAGCGAAGCGAGTATTCTCTCTCTGGTTTTCTTTGTGCCACATCGTGTGGCAGAAAACCTCGAGGCCTCGTGCCTCTTCAGCCAAGGCCAGACCACCATTCATGGCGACTTTGGCTTATAAGGCCTCGCATTTTCTTGTAAGCAGGGTTGCAGCGTAGTCGTCTTTCTTACAAGGCCAGATTTTCATAGTTTACCGGCCAACCTTTGGGCCAGAAATGATCTAGATTGTGCAATTTCTAGATCTTATTCAGCGTTGTGCCAATGGTGATCGGGCAGCTTACGACCAGTTCGCAAGTTCTTATTATTCATTGCTGTTTGGTGTGGTAATGAAGCGTGCTAGAGACAAAGATATTGCAGAAGACATTGTGCAAGAGGCAATTTTGAAGATTATTAAAAACAACATCTTTGCCAAATTTCAGGGCTCAACCGAGCCCGAATTTCAGCATTATCTGGTGCGGGTCGCCATGAGCGGCCTCTATGATTACTTTCGCAAAGAGAAACGCGGCCCCGAGGCCGATTCGCTTCAATTTTCAGACGAAGAGTACCAGAATTTAGGGGCGGCTCAAGATGTAGTAGGTGAGGCGCTCAATGCAGAACTACAAGAATTGCTGCAGCAAAAAATCGAAGAATTACCACATGATTACAGAAATATTGTACATCTTAGAATGATGGGGTATTCTCATCAAGAGATTGCCGATATTATCAAAAGACCAAAGGGCACAGTCGACGGATGGATGTCTCGGGCATTCAAGATTTTGCGGCAGCACACCGAGCTGAAAGACTTTCTGGGGGGCGGCGTCGATGGCTGATAATAGCGATAACATTCGCAAGGCAAAAATGCTGCTCGACCCCAGTGTCAGTGAAGAGGTCAAAGAATCAATTAAGGCAGAGGCCGAAAAAGACAAGCAGCTACACAGAGACATTGTCATTGAAAGTCTAATTCAACATCATGAAAAAGAAGAAAACGTTCCTTCGGCTGAGTTTTTAGATTCGATGAGCAGTCAGCTAGATCAGCTGACTGGTGAGTCTGAGCAGGCGCCGAAACTGAAGGTGCTTAAGAAAAAGTCTGAGAAAAGTTATACCCGCTGGGCTGCGGCTGCAGCTATGGTGTTTATTGTTGTTGGTGCAGCATTTACCTATGTATTTAAAGGTGAGCTGTTTGCACCTTCAGAAGCACACCTTGAGTTTGTATATCAGAGTGGTTCGGTCAAAATAGAAGGCAGGCCTGTAAGCCAGGGGCAACAACTGGCGAATCAGCAAATAGTTCAGACAGACAATGAATCAATAGCCATCTTGCAATACCAGAATCGTTATAAGATCAATGTGCTGCCAGAGACTCAGGTGATGGCCACTGATCTACAACAGGGTGAAGTTCCCTACCTTGAAGTAGACCAAACCAGCGGGGTGGCATTTTATCAGGTACGAAAAAACCAGGCCAGGCTGCAAGTGAATACCTCGATGGCAATTGCGGTAGTTCGAGGCACAGAATTTATTATCAATGCAGAAAAGCAGAAAACTGATTTAGTGGTTCATTCGGGGGCTGTTGCTATTACAGCCAATAACCAAACCAGGGTCATTGGCGCAGGGTTTAAGGT
>CAZHLC010000471.1:0-4202 GCA_964532545.1 uncultured Leptospiraceae bacterium
CCATAAATATATTACGGCAGTAATCAGCGAAGAAGGGCATTACCTGCCCAACGAAACAAGAAGGTAGTTTAATTAGCGCCGGCCCGGCTCTCAGGTGAAAAATTAATTTCGACCACTGCCTGGGGGTGGGCCTTCTGCTGGTGATAATTGAACTCACGGCTGGTCACCTCGCTCCACCCTTTTTTCGGTACCCAGGTGTCGGCAAAATATGTGAACAGGGTGGTGTCACCATCAATTGTATTGATTTTAAAACGGTTAAGAAATGAGAACATCTTAGTCAGATAATATTTGCGGTTATTGCTCAGGGTAAGTTCGATTTCGGCAGGTAAAAACTCGTAGGTTTTATTTTTACTTTTTTTACCCAGCAGGCGGTACTTGTATTTGCGAACCCTGAGTGTTTTGATATCAGCCGGTGAAACTGTTTTGGTAAATAATAAACCGCTGCGGTAGTGTTGAAAGGTGATAACCCGGTTTGCCTGTATGGTTCCGTTGAGTACGTCTTTACTGCCCAGCATCACAGAAACCCGGTGGGCAATTTGTTCGACTTTTTTCTTTTTCTTAGCCGGTTGGGTTTTGTTGCTCTGGCCCCCATTGGGTATTTTGGGTGAAATGGGCTCAATGGGGTAGCGAACGGCCTCGAGTGAGCCGAAGGCCAGTAGAGTTAGTAACAGTGTCAGTTTATTCATGGGTTTCTTCTAAGAGGTTGATTCGTAAAATATTGGGGCGCGAGGCAAGCTCACGGCTGCCTGCACCATAACCGCTGGCTACCAGGGTGGCCTGCAGCCCTTCGGGCATGGGTTTGGCCTGCAGATTCTTCACAATGGCAGCCCCGGTAGGTGTAATGAGTTCGCGCTCTTCTTCGGTAAAAGTGAGAGTGTAGCCCTGCAACAGGGCGGCGCTAGCAGGCACCGGCAGGGGCACTTCACCGTGTGAAAAACTGGTTTTGCCCCGGCCCGCTACCGCAAGGGTAGAATAGAATACCTCGGGTTTACCCAGGTGCTGGTATAAAAACGCAGCTGAGAGGGCATCGAGAATTGAATCTTCACTACCGGCCTCATGTAGATGCACTTTTTCAAGGGCAACGCCATGTAATTCAGCCTCGACTTCAGCCAGCTTTGTCAGAGTTGCAAGGGCCATTTCTTTTACTTCTTGCTCAAAAACAGAGTTTATTATGTCTCTTTTTGCTTTTTCAAAATAAACCGATTTGCGGGCATTTTCCACTTTAAATTGCAAATGCTGCCCCATTAGACCCCGGCGATTTACCTGCTCGAGCTCGATTTCGAGTTTGAAAGGCTCAGCAAAGTTTTCGGCTGCCGCAATGAGCTGTTTACGCCAATCAGCAAGAGTCTGTTGCTGGTGTAGTTTCAGAAGCAGGTCGACCAGTGCCGCCGAGAACATGTCACCGGCGATACCACTGGTTGCATCAATCTGAAGATAGCGCTTACTCATCGGTTTCAAATTGAAAATCTGTCAGCAACCTAAGGGCATCTTGATTTTCATCGACTTTTTCGACCAACAGGTTGCGTGGGCCCAGATAGTCGATTACACTTTTCAAAACAAAGTTTGATTCGATATACCAGACAAGCTGGCGGCGCTCAAGCCCCACATTGCGAATACCAATCTCACCCAGTAGGCTGACTTCTGTAGGAATTTTATTTAAAACAAACTTTAAATCAAAGCACAGCTTCTTGAGAGGGTCAATTTCGAAAAAAGGGCTGCTGGGGCCCGTGAGGCCCAGCATGATTTTTTTTCTGATGGTGGTACTGTACTTATCAATAAAGCGCCAGATATCTACTCTACGTTTGGGATTATAAATTTTAAACTTCTTTATATCGAGATAAACTTCATCTTTTCTGATCTCTTCTTTTATCAGGGTAAGATCAAAAAAGATGTCACCGGCTTTGAGGGTCTTGGTTGTTTTGATATCAGGTTGAAATACTACGCCCCGTATATGCAGCAGCTTGTCTGTGATCAATAGCTTGAGTCGGCGCAGCCCCTGAGCTCTGGGTAAAACATGTTCATCGATGAGCTGGTTGAGAGCATTCTGTGCGGTAATGACCTTGTATTGCTCTTTGCCGTCAAAGACCCGCGCCAGTGAAAGCATTTACTTGGTACCGAAAATGCGGTCACCAGCATCACCCAGACCTGGCAGAATATACCCCTTCTGGTTTATACTCTCATCAATCTTGGCTACATAGACATTTACATCGGGGTGGGCTTCTTCAACTTTCGCGATGCCCTCGGGTGAGGCCAGTATGGCCATGAACTTGATATAACGAATATTGTTTTCTTTGAGTTTACCAATGGTCAGATTGGCTGAGCCACCGGTGGCCAGCATGGGGTCGACGATGATAAACAGGCGATCATCAGAGCGACGGGGAACTTTATAGTAGTAAAAATGCGGTTCTAAGGTATCTTCATCGCGATACATGCCAATGTGGCCCACCCGGGCCGAAGGTACCACATTGAGAAAGCCCTGAACCATACCCAGGCCGGCCCGTAGAATGGGCAGCAGCACCAGCTTATTACCCTCGATACGGTGGCCTTCTGTATCTTTAATCGGGGTTGCGATATCAACTTTTTCAAGGGGCAGGTCGCGGCAGGTTTCATAGACCATCAACATGGTGATCTCTTCAATGACCTTGCGAAACACCATTGATGAGGTGTTTTTATCTCTTAACAATGCTATCTTATGCTCGACCAGGGGGTGGGCAATCTCAACCACAGGCATACTGCAAAAGGCCCGGGGCCCTCAGCCCTGTCAAGAGACATAATTTAAATGAAGTTATAGAAAAGAGAGAATAGTGCTGCCAGAATGGCAAACAGCACCAGCAAAATAATAAACGTAAGAAATACTGTAATTATGAACAGAGGCCTGCGGCCGCTGGGTATGTGCAGAAGTTTTACGCCGCCCATATAGATCATCACAATCTGGTAAATAAAGCCTGCTGCAAAAGCTAACATTCCCAGCCATGGTATGGGAATCAGTACGCAGAGGGCAATAAAGGGTAGCCCCGAGAAAAAAGCAATCTTGCTGCCGGCCATGGGGGTGACCTTGCCCTTCATAAAATCTGCTGCTTCTTCAAGCACAATTGAGAGCAGGTAAAGCACCACAACGTAGGCGCCGATCACAATTACTGGAACAATTACCCCCTGGTAGACCAGAGTTTTATATGATTTCAATGTGATGAGCAGCCTGATAATAAAAGCCACCGGAATCGCCAGCACAAAGAATAGATAATAATCGCGAATGATCTGCAGGCTTGAGCTGTAATAGCTTTTTTCGATTTCATCCCACTCTACAGCGGGATTATGAAAAAGGCCCTGCAGATGTTTTACCAGATTACTCAGTTTCATGCTTTCTTCTTGCGTGGCTGGCCATACAGATAGCTGGCCTTGTATAGCTTACCGTTAAGACGGTACTCTACGTTCACCACCTTTACTCTCTGTTTAAAGGGTTGTATTGTAAAACTGATTTTGCCCTCGTCGGCGTCGTATTTATAGGGTGTTGATTTTGAGCCAAGGCGAACTTTCAGATTAGCCGCATCTAGACCCGCAGGAACGCGCAGGTTGGCAGGCTGGGGCTGGCTGATTGCGGTGCCCATAGGTGGGCTCACAGCGGTAATGGGCAGTGAACGCTGCAGTACTTTACGTCTAAAAGTGGCCATGCTGTTACCATAAACCACCATATAACGATTAATATAAAAAGGGTCTTGGCCAGGCAGGTTTGACCCATCAAAAACAGTGAAGGCAGCGCGGTAACCCTGCTCTTGTAAAAGCCGGGCGCTGCTACCTGAATGTACGCCAAAGGGGTAGGCCAGATAATTTACCTCAACCCCGGCATATTTTTTGATAAGCTTTTTGCTGCTTTTGAACTGGTGCCTTTCTTCTTTTTCAGTCATTGAATTCAAGAAGGGGTGCCAGAGAGTATGGCTGTGAATTTCGTGGTTGCGCGCAGCCACACCTTTTACCTGGGCCCAGCTCATGGCCCGGGGTTTTTTGGCCATAATGTAGGTTGGGTAAATAAACAGTACGGCCTTGAAGTTATATTTGTTCATTATGGGTTCGGCGAAGCGTACAAAATCATTGTTGCCATCATCGAAAGTGATTAAAACAGCTTTGCTATTACCAATACGTGATGGCAGCCCTTTGCCGCTCAGATAAGCCAGCATTTCTTCGATGTTTATGGTTTTGAAACCGTT
>CAZHLC010000472.1:0-4188 GCA_964532545.1 uncultured Leptospiraceae bacterium
CCTGGTAGGCAGCGTAGAGTTGACCCTCAATGCGGGCACTGAAGACAAAACATTCAGCGCCAACGGGGCCTTTTCTTTTAACACCGTACTTGGCAGCGGCGCAACTTACAATGTAACAGTTAAAACTCAGCCGGCGGGCTATACCTGCTCGGTGACCAATGGTCTGGGCACTGTGCCCACCAGCCATGTGACCAGCATCAGCATCAGCTGTGTACAAACCAGTTACAATGTGGGCGGTACCATCAGTGGCCTCACCGGCACGGTTGAGTTGACTCTGAATTCTGGGGCCGAAGATAAATCATTCACCCTCAATGGCGGCTATAACTTCAATGCCTACTTGACTAATGGCACAGGTTATACCGTGGCAGTGAAAACCCAGCCAGCCGGTCAGCAATGCACCGTTTCAAATGGTACCGGAACCATTGGCGGGGCCAATGTCACCAATGTAAACATAAGCTGTTTAACCCTCTACACTATCGGCGGAACCATCAGTGGGCTAACCGGCACAGTTGAGCTGACTCTTGCCGGGGTAGAAGATAAGTCTTTTAATTCAAATGGTGGCTTCACCTTTACCAACAGCGTAACTGACACCAGTGCCTATGCAGTAAGTATCAAAACCCAGCCTAATGGTTTTAATTGTACCTTAAGCAACGAGAACGGCACTTTATCTGGCGCCAATGTTACCAATATTGGTGTATCGTGCAGTGCGACTACATATACGATAGGCGGCACCATAGCTGGTCTCTCTTCTGGTACAGTTACCCTGAATCTCAATGGTGCTGAAGATCTTGATCGCAGTGCCAATGGGGCCTTCACTTTTACCAGCAATTTGAATACCGGCAATGCCTACAATGTCACAGTGAAAACCCACCCCGGCGGCCAGGTCTGTTCGATAACCAATGGCAGCGGTACCCTCACCAACGGCAATATAACCAATGTTTCAGTTTCATGCGTGGCTGGCAGTTTGCTTACTGTAGATATCAACCTTTCAGCAGAAGGTGGGGTGAATAACAGCGCACCATTTGAATGCTGGGTCTATTCAGGTTCAACCATAGTGGGCAAATGCCCCGCCGGTTCAACCCTCAGCAGCAAAACTGCCAACGTTACAGTTCAGGCGGTCGATGCTAGTGGTAGCTATACCGGTGGGCCCAAAAACTTCAGCAATGGCACCTATGACTTTTTCATAAAGGTTGATGATGACAATGATGGCAAATATGAAAATGGCGAAAATGGCAAATACGAATCGCTGAACATGACCGGTTCTGCCAACCTCGTCTATAATTCAGCCAGCATGAACGATATGGTGAGAGAATCGGTTACTGCCAATAACATCAACGTACCTAATGGTGAAGACCTGACCTGTTTTTGGCTGATTTCGGGCGGCGACTATAACAATGCGGCCCACCGTCTTGGTGTCAGCAAAACCGACAGTAATTCATTCTTCATAGGCATCGTTACTACAGATGATAATCTCGGACTTATTTCTGGTTATTCGTATAAACTTGAATGTCTGGCAGACATTGATAACAGTAACACCAAAAACAGTGGCGATTATGCGAATAGTGAGAGCTCAAACCCCAACGGGGGGGTAATCGGGCCATCGATGACCCTCAGCAGCGTGCCTTGATTTAACACTTTGGCGAAATGATGCTGACGGGCGGGGCCGAATATGTGACACCCAGCATACCAGGCTGGCATGAAAAAGTGAGTGATAGATCGGTAATGAGCCGCTTTGAAGAAGAAGCCAGCTATAACCCCAGGGCCTATACTATGGCGCTTAACCCTTTGAGCTCAATCATCGCCTTTGCCAGTGTTTTTGCCAAACGGCTGGCCCAGCGGGTTTCTTAATCTAGATAACTTTCAACCAGGGCGATCAGCTTGGTAAAATCAAGGGGCTTCTGAAAAAAGCTGACCACCTGCTCATTAACGACCACGTCTTCTTCAGCCTGGGGCGAGCGGCTGGTAATAATCAGCACCGGCACATTGCGCACATTGCGGGTCAGCCCCGGCAGCGTTTTGAGCTGCTCAAGAAACTCGGCGCCCCCGCTTTTGGGCATGCTCAAATCAAGCAATACCAGGCGTGGCTTCAGGCCGCCAGAAAGAAGTTCAAGGCCCTCAGGAGCGCTGCGTGCAGAAATAAGATCTATGGGCAGCTCAGCCAGATTGGTCTCAATCAGCTTATGCATATCTCTATCATCATCTACCAGTAAGATAGGCTTGTTTTTCATAGTTTCAACTTAACCAGCTGCCAAAATATGACTATAATGCCTTTCGACCACAATATTTCACCCTGGTCAAATGAGTTTTTTTCTGTTATTATATAGCGTCTAATTAAAAGAGAAGAATGGCCCGGCTAAAAGTCAGTATTTTTTTAATTTTTGCGACTTTACTGGTTTTGAACTGCTCAAACCGGCCAGGGCTCGTAGACCCCTTTGGTACCAAAACATTCTGGTCTTCACAGTTTCGAAATGGGGTGGTTTCACCCAAAAAGATTCCGTCAGTTTTTATTGGGTCATCTGAGGGGGCCATGGTTTATTCAGAACTCGATAATCTTATTGATACCGACGTTGCGGCTGATTTGCTCAGCACTTTTGAAGCCCAGATGAAAGACAAAGAGCATGCGCTCTTCGGTCTGCCCCTTGACATCAACGAAGATAAAAAGGTGTCAATTCTGATCTTAGACATAGATGACGGCGCAGCTGTTGACACCCCTTCAATTACCGGCTACTTTGACCCGTTTAATCAATTTAATGATGCCAAGGTCTATGAAGCCACCTGTGAAAACAGTAGCACCAATGACTGTGCCCGCTCAAACGAGATGGAAGTTTTATACCTTGATGTGGCCCTGGCCCGTAAGGCAGACAAAAAGTCGTTAAATGCCACTCTGGCCCATGAATACCAGCATGTGCTGCACTTTGCCCGCGACTATAACGCAAACCCTGATAACGTACAGGTTGAATCTACCTGGGTAAATGAGGGGCTATCAGAGGTAGCCTCTGATATAACCGGTTTCGGGCCCCAGTCAAACCGGCTGTCAAGTTTTGCAGACGTGCGGGGCAACTCGCTCACTTCATGGAATACTGCCAGCCCTCTGGTTGATTATGCTCACTCGTATGCCTACTTCAGATTTCTGGCCGACGTTTATGGCGAGACTATTATAAGCCAGGTCTTTACCTCAAATAAGTTCAGTGTCGAAGGGGTTAACGAAGCCCTTGGCCAGCAGAATGACGCCGACCTGCTTGGCAACTGTGGTTCACAGACTGCTGCAAGTAATACACTCTTTGACTGCAGCTACCGCTATTTCTGGGCAGCTGTGCTGGGTATCAGTTCACCCCAGGGTAACCGGGGCACTGGTACTCTGCAGAACCCGCTGTTTACCCGGGCAGCAAAATACTCGTTTGCGGCAGGCCATGCACCCACAACACCAACAAAGGTTACCACCAAGAACGTGGTGCTACCCGCCTATGCCTCTGAGCTGCACAGCAAAACAGCAGGTGCAACCGCGACCCTCAATGATACCACCCCGGCATGCCCTACCTGCTCAAAGAGCAGTTTTACCATATTGTTTGAAACCAGCACTGGCACGCCCTCAGAGCAATACCTGGTGTATAATCACGAAGTTAACAGTGCCGACAATACCCTGATCAATGTTGACCCCCAGATTGCCAACCAGAGCCACAATGGCGAGAGCTGCGGGCACATTGCACCTACCCGCGAAGTGCTCATTCGACTTTCAAATTAATGTTAATTGGTAATATTGTAACCGGTACTTTTCTGCGCCGGTATAAAAGGTTCTTTGCAGATTGCCGCCTTGACACCGGCGAAGAAGTGACTGCCCACCTGGCCAACCCCGGTTCGATGCGCTCTCTGCTGCATGAAGGGGGGCGGGTCTGGCTTGAAACCAATGATTCACCCACACGTAAGCTCAAGTATTCGGTGCAGTTGATGCAGATGCCCAATGGGGCCCTTGTCTGTGTTAATACCATGCTGGCCAACAAGCTTGTGGCTGAGGCACTCAGCAACCGTAAGATTGCCGGGTTTCAAAACCTTACAGGTTTTAAGGCTGAAGTACCTTATGGCAAAGAAAAATCGCGTATTGATTTTCTTATCAGCCTGAATGAGCAAGATCATTATCTTGAGGTAAAAAGTGCAACCCTGGTTGAAGACGTCGTGTAGGGAAAGAGTGTA
>CAZHLC010000473.1:0-4180 GCA_964532545.1 uncultured Leptospiraceae bacterium
TCTTAATTTTATCTATAGCATTCTCTATCTAACAAAAAGAGATTTAAAATACGACCGCCAGGCTGAACTATTCGTCTATCTCGGCTGGCTTTTTACCTCAGGTGTGCTGATTACCGGGCCACTCTGGGCCAAACCAATCTGGGGACATTACTGGAACTGGGCCGACCAGCGCCTGGTGAGCTTCTTTGTTATGTGGATGTTATACTCGGGCTACCTTATTCTGCGCCAGAGCATCAGTGACCCCCACCAGAAGGCCCGGCTCTCAGCCATTCTGGGTATTATTGCATTTATAAATCTACCCCTGGTCTATTTCTCAATTCGTATCTGGAACACCCCCTCACACCCGGGGCCGGTAGTGGGCGGTGACAAAAAGAGTGGCATCATCGACCCCACCATGCGTCTAACCCTGTGGTATTCGGTGGGCTGCTTTTTATTGCTGTTTTTCTCACTGAGAAGTATTCTCAGCACTTTTCTAAAACAACGTCAGAAAAAACTCGAACAATCTGCAGAGGCATCTCTATGAAAACTTTTTTCTTTATTTTTCTGGGTTTGGCACTCAGCTGGCCCCTGCATTCACAAGAGAACACTAAAGTTGATGCTTTTATCAAAGCAGATACCCAGAAGGCCCGCATGCTGCTGCGTGGTTTTACCACCGCTGAGCTGCAGAAGGCTTTTAATCAGTACAAAAAAGATAAACCTCTCAGTGAGCAGCGTATGCTTTGGCTTATTGAAGAATACCACCAGCGAGAGGCTGACCGGGTAGCCCAGAGCAGGCTGAATTATCTTTTTGCCGCCTTTTTGATTTATCTAACGCTGATTTTTGGCTTCGTGCTGTTTATATTTTTCAAGCAGAAAGCTATGAGCTCTTCTTAAATTCGGTGAAGACCCGCCGCATGCGGTCAGGGTAATCGGTAATAATACCATCAATACCGGCCTCAAGTAATTCACGCATGGTACTGGTTTCGTTGACCGTCCATACAATAACCTGCAGGTTCTGCTTGTGAGCTTCGTGCAGCAGGTGGGGGTTGGCTGCCAGGTAATAGGGTGAGATAATATCAGCCCCTACTCTTTTGCTCGCGGCCAGCAGACGGTCGCGATAAGCATCGCCGCCCCCCAGAATCATCATCAGGCCCTGAAAACGAGTGGGTGCAAACAGAGCGGCCAGTTTAAACCGGGGTTGGCGTTTTTTTACGAAGGGTAGAAATTCAATATTAAAACACTGCACAGTGGTGCGGTTTGTCAGATTTCTTTTTTCAACTTCGCTGGCCAGCTGGTTGGCTATGAGTTTGAACTCATCGGGGCGAATGCCCGGTTTCATCTTAACTTCGATATTAAAATGCGGTTTATATCCCATTTCGGTTTCTTGTTTCAACACATGATCAAGAAACTCACCCAGGGTAACCAGTGGTGTCTTTGGTATCAGCTTCTGCTCAGGAAAGCGCGGGTTCTCTTTTGAACCGCAGTCAAGCTTTCTGAGATCAGCTACGCTCATTTCTCTAATGGCTTTAGAGGCAATGGCCGTGCCATCAGCATTCTGGCAGAGATCTGCACTGATCTTGCGGTCATGGTGAATAATCAGGTTATTATCTGCAGTGAGCACGGTATCGAGCTCAAGGGTCTTCATTTTGTAGCGCATGGCGAGATCAAAAGCAGGCAGAGTGTTCTCTGGGCGCAGCCCGCGGGCCCCGCGGTGGCCCTGCAAATTAATTTCTTTGACAATGGGTTTATTCTGATAGCCATAATCACGATGGCAGAAATGAAAAAGGCCAATCAGCAGAAATACCAGCAGTTTTTTCATATCACATACTCCAGAACACCTTTATACTCAACCAGGGCTTTTTCAAGTTGCTGGCTGCGCGGTACAAACAGAATTTTGCGGGCATCGGCCTCAGACATTTTGAAACGCTGGTCATTCTGAATCAATGCAGTCAGCTTTTCCATCGATACCTGCGTATGGGGCGATGCGGTCATGCTAAACTGTTCACCGTTGTAATCGACCCGGTCAAGCTTTAAGTTATTGGCCAGAATACGTATCTGCTCAGTGACCACCATGGCCTGCACAATGGCCGGTGGTTTGCCAAAGCGGTCTTGCATGGCCATTTCAATTTCATCGACCTGTTCGAGAGTCTGCGATGAAGCCAGTCGTTTATAGAATTCCATTTTCTGGCGGGTATCACCAATGTACTCATCAGGAAAGAAAAAGTCTTGCGGTATGCTGATGCTGGCCTCAAAAGTATCTTTCATTTCGTGTTTCAGCTCGGCCAGTTTGTCTTGCAACATCTGCACATAGAGCTCAAAACCTACATCAACAATATCGCCGCTCTGCTCTTTACCCAGAATGCTGCCGGCCCCTCTGATTTCGAGGTCTTTCATGGCAATCTTGAAACCCGAACCCAGATCGTCGTATTCTTGCAGGGTATTAAGACGTTTGGCGGCAATCTCAGTCACCGACTTGTCTTTAGGGTAGAAAAAATAGGCAAAGGCCTGGCGGCCAGAACGCCCCACTCTGCCCTTAATCTGGTATAGCTGCGAAAGACCAAAGCCATGAGCGTTCATCACTACCAGAGTATTTACATTGGGAATATCAATGCCTGATTCAATAATGGTGGTTGATACCAGAATATCATACACATGGCGGTAGAAATCCATCATGGTTGTTTCGATTTCAGTTTCGCTCATCTGCCCATGCAGAATAGCAATTCTTGCCTTTGGCAGCAGGTTCTGCAGACGGGTCGCCTGTGAATCAATGGTGCGCACCTTGTTATGCAATACATATACCTGACCACCGCGGTTCAGCTCATCACCTATGGCCCGCCGCAGCATATCATCGTTTTCTTCAAGCACGTGAGTTTCAATTTTCAGACGGCCCCGGGGTGGTGTATCAATAATACTCAAATCACGAATGCCCACCAGCGACATCTGCAGGGTTCGGGGTATGGGGGTGGCCGTGAGGGTCAGACAATCTATGTTAGCTTTGAGCTTCTTAATGGCTTCTTTATGTACCACCCCGAAGCGCTGCTCTTCATCGACCACCAGTAACCCCAGATTATGAAATGAGACCGATTCAGCCAGTAGCGCATGAGTTCCGATGATGATGTCAACCTTGCCCTCAGCCAATTTCTTTTTCGTGGCAGTGTTCTCAGCCGTGGTTTTAAAACGGCTCATAAACTCAACATTCACCGGATAGCTGGCAAAACGGGTTTTAAAGGTATTATAGTGTTGCAGGGTAAGAATGGTTGTGGGGCAGAGAATGGCCACCTGGCGGCCTGACATGACTGCCTTAAAGGCCGCCCTGATGGCAACTTCGGTTTTGCCAAAACCCACATCGCCACAGACCAGACGATCCATGGGTCTGACAGACTCCATATCTTTTTTGATTTCAAGAATTGACTGCAGCTGGTGATCTGTTTCATCGTATTCAAAGGCGGCTTCGAATTCTTCTTGAAAGGGCCCATCCATTGGGTAGGCAATGCCACGGGCCGACTCGCGCTTTGCATAGAGATTCAGCAGCTCGTGGGCCACCTTTTCGATGTCTTCGCTGACCCGTTTTTTTGTTTTTTCCCAGGTTGATTTTTTACCCAGATAATCAAGACGGGGGTTCTCAGAAGAACCAATATAGCGGTGAACCAGGTTGAGTTGCTCTAAGGGTACAAACAGTTTATCTTTGTCAGCAAAATCTATGTGCAGAAAATCACGTTCATGGCCCGCCACCGTCATACGCTTAAGTGCCTTGAACTGGCCAATGCCGTAATTCACATGAACTACATAGTCACCTTCTTTCAGATCAACAAAGCTTTCAATAATCTGGGTGGTGGTTTTGCTGATGCGGTTC
This sequence comes from uncultured Leptospiraceae bacterium, assembly GCA_964532545.1. Classification (GTDB taxonomy): domain Bacteria; phylum Spirochaetota; class Leptospiria; order Turneriellales; family CAZHLC01; genus CAZHLC01. The sequence continues at coordinate 3,833 of CAZHLC010000473.1, forward strand.
TGTCTGACTGATTTGCCAAAGATCTCTTTTTCAGTCAGCAGCAGACCCGTAGGCCAGCTGAAACCCTCTTTGAACGGGCCTACAAATATATTAAAATTGATATTTGCCTGGGGGTAGGCCTTGAGTATATGCTCGAGGCGTTCGCGCTGGGCTTCATGCGAAGTTGAAATCAGCAGAACTTTTTTCTTATACTCTGATTTGGCCAGCTCATCGACCATTGATGAGATTTTACCTTTAAAAAGCGGGGGCTCGCTGATGGGCAGACGCAGATCATCAAGGGTCTGGCCGATAGATCTGAAATCAAGTCGGGGAACAAATTGCTCAGCAAAGTCGCCTGCGGCAACATAC
>CAZHLC010000474.1:0-1702 GCA_964532545.1 uncultured Leptospiraceae bacterium
TCAGCAGCAGTGGTTCAACGCAGAATTTTACGCTGAATTCTGATCTTTGATTAGACTGGCACCCGTGGCTCGCTCAGGATACACCCAGGGCGGCCATGCGCTTCTGGGCTTCATATGATTTCAGCACCCGAACAATCTGCCGGCTGAAATCTTTGGTCAGGTTTATTGAATTGCCGGCCATTTTGCGTTTGCCTTCAATGTCAAACTGCAGCGATACCACCGGGCGCATCAGGTGCTCACTCTGAATTTGCTCGACCTGGGCAATCTCATGTACATAGTGCAGGCCGTGAGAATCGATTACTTCGGTACGTAGAATAACATAATCGTGTGTATCGAAAAATGGCTGGCCGCCATTTAATGACCGGCCCAGCGAATTCAGAAACAAGTTCACTACTGCAATATCAAATGATCGGTAGCTTTCATTTAATACAATGCGCAGGGCATGTGCAGGTGAATAGGCCTTACGGTAGGGGCGCTCTTCAATCAATGCAGTAAAATAATCGAGAATTGTTAACTGTTTGATTTCTGTCTGCATGTCATTGTATGAAAAATTGCGAAACATGGGCAGGCGATCAACGGCCGGGTAGCCCTGGCCGTTAAACTTGCGATGGTGCAGCAGGGCGGTAAATTTGGCCAGTTTAGCGGCCTCGTTGTCTTCATTGCGGTTATTGTAATCGTTGATGATTAAGTATCCCAACTGGGTATGTGATTGCACCAGTACCTTTTCTTGCGGTTCAAGGGGGGCTTCTTTCTGCAGTAGGTTTACGGGTACCCGGTTCTTGCCAACATCCATATAGTAGGCGGCCTGGGCATAACCCAGTAGCTGCTCAGGGGGCAGGTGCTGCTTCATACCCCAGATCAAGGCCAGACAGGCTACATTGATAGAGTGCAGATAGGCGAACTGTTCGAGGCCTGCCACTTCAGACTGCAGCGAAAGTTGCCCCTCTTTGATAATGCGCTCGTCAAGGCTGCCCAGAATCTGCTCAAACATCTTGTTGGTATGGTCAAAATGGCCGTCGGCCATGATCTTTGATTTGCGAATTTCAGTAAAGATGTCTTCGGTAATCTGGGTGCCGCGCTCGATGGTTTCTTTGCTGATGATTTCTGGCATGCCAGAAAATTTCTGAAAAACCTTCACGCCTTTAATGTCGAGGTCTTGAATAAACTCTTCTGTGAGTGCCTCGCCCTTGGCCAGAAGTATGGCGCCACTACTGTCGAACAGATCAAAGTCAAAGGTTTTGCCGGCCTTCTGGCTCAGATACTGCAAAGGAAATTCTTGCAGATCATGGCGCTGCTCTTCTTCTTGTTGTTGAGTGTGTTCGCTCATACGTCGATATAGGCCCGCATAATATCTGTCGTGGTAATAATACCAACCAGCTCGTCGCTCTGCATAACAGGCAGGGCGTTGATATGTTTATCAACCATCAGGGCTGCAGCCGATTTGAGATCTTCATCGGGGGTGGTGGTAACCAGGTTTTTTGTCATGATATCTTTGATCACCATGCCTTTGATCTGGCTGGTCAAATCTGCTTCGGTAAAGCCCAGCGTGGTATGTAGATTGTATAAGTCTCTATGAGAAACGATGCCCACCAGCTTGTCTTCAGCATCGACGATGGGCAGGTGCCTGAAAACGGTGGGGTCAAATAACACCATAATTTCAGAAATAGTCTCAGTCTCGAGAAATGTGACCACATTCTCGGTC
>CAZHLC010000474.1:1802-4180 GCA_964532545.1 uncultured Leptospiraceae bacterium
CACCATAATTTCAGAAATAGTCTCAGTCTCGAGAAATGTGACCACATTCTCGGTCATATAGTCTTTTACCTGTGGTTTTTTCATCTTTCTGAAACCCCGTCAATTTATCATTATATACTTTGCAACTTTTTGTAGATTACTGCCTGAAGTACAGAATATTTTAAGTAGCTATACTGACCGGGCAATTAATCTTAATTGCTGCAATATATCACCTTCGTAATATGACATAAGCATGGATTCGCCAGAAGAAGAAATACAGGCGAATATGGTCATCGGCAACTTCAATCGGGCCCTGGGCCTGTCTGAGAAATGGTTGAAGAGCTTCAGCCTGTCAGAGCAAAACAGTTTAGACCACAGAAAGGCCAAAGAGGCCTTTCTGTACTCACGTTTTTTTATTCATCGCCAAGAGCGTACTGCGAAAATTCCGGTGAGTGGTGAGCGGGCCCGCACCTATATGCGGTTTTTGCGCGAAATAAAAGAACTGCGCCAAGACAATGGTTATGACCGAGATATTTCGTCTTTCTGGGGTTCGGTGCAGTTCTACATTCATACCCAGATTGCAGAGGGGCTGGCCCGCGATTTTGCCGGCCAGAAGTCATACAATCTTGATGTCGATGAAGTTATGCAACTGGCCACCTCACTCTGTGAAATCGAAAACTACAAGGCCGCTGAAGAAGCCCTGCTGTTTGTCTACCAGGTAAACATGAAACATGCTCTGGCGAATTTTTTACTGGGAATTGTTTACTTTCATTTAAACGACCACCGCAAGTTTCAGATTCACATGCGCGAAGCCCTGTTTATCAAACCCGACGTGCTGACCGGCTATCGTCGTTTTCTGCCCCCCGGCGTTTATCAAGATCTGTGGCGCCACATTGAAGAACGCGATATTTCAGAGCTGATGAAGAACCGCTACTATGCATTGACTCTAGAGATCAACGGCCTGTACCCTCATAAACGCAAGATAAATGCAGACGAATTTCGTAAGCTCGAGCATGACTTTCAGAAACTGTTTGAAGAGTATAAATCGAACCCAAACCTGCAAGACGAGATGCAGCCGCGAATTCTTCACTACCTCTGCTGGCTGGTTGAATACAGCCAGCGTGCCCGAGACTTTGAAAAATTTGAAGACTACCGCAGCCTGATGATTGATCTAGATATCGCAATCTGGAGTACTTTTCAAGAAAAGGCCCTGGCTGCTGAATAGTTAAACAATTATATCAAGCTCTTTTATCTTCTTTTTGCGGTAACGAATTACAGCCAGCACGCTTTCAACCAACAGCCAGGCCGTCATCAGAATCAGAATGATAGCAATAACCAACAGGGTTATGGTGCCCGGCGTTTTTATAAAATGAAAAAGCTTGTTGAACATGGCATAGATGGTTGAGACCAGTACAAAGACCATGGGTATCATGGTATAAAGCGGGTTTTTGCCCCGACTGAAGAGGTAGATGCTGGCCGCTAGAAGAGCCAAGGCACCCAATAGCTGGTTGGTGGTACCAAACAATTGCCACAAGGCAGTGCCAGCCGGTTTTGCCACCATCTCGCCCGCAACCTCTTGTTCTATCTTAAAAAAAGCAAAGAAGGCAATGGCAGCAATGGCCAGAGTCGATGAAACGTAGCGGTTCTGTAGAATGTTTTTAAAGGAGATATTGGGTGAAAATTCAGCTAACTCTTCAATATTATAGCGCAGAAGTCGGGTGGCTGAATCAAGACTGGTGAGAGCAAAGCTGACCACGATAAAGGCAATGACCCCTTTAGCCGCCGCAGTGGGAATGTTCAACGATGTAAGAAAATAGGCTGAGCCATCAATAAACACTTTGACCTTGGGGCCCAGACCCTGCACATTAAGCCAGTGCCCATAAACATGTGACCATGCCGTGGGGTTGGCAAAGGCTGTGGTAGTGGCCAGAATAGCCACCAGGCCCAGCATTGATTCACCTACCATGCCACCATAGCCGATTAACCGGGCGTCAGTTTCTTTGTTCAGCTGTTTTGCGGTGGTGCCTGATGAGACCAGAGAGTGAAAGCCTGAGACAGCTCCGCAGGCAATGATCACGAAAACAAAGGGCCACAGTGGTGGGGCCCCGGGGGGTGAGGCCTGTACTGTGGGGGCTGCAAACTCAAGCCCCGGGGTGAAAAAGAAACCCAGATAAAGCAGAAACATACCCAGATAGAGCAGCATTGAATTGAGAAAATCGCGACTCTGCAGCAGCAGCCAGACTGGTAGCACACTGGCCAGAAAGGCATAGGCCAGCATAACAAATTTCCAGGTGTCAACCGAGGGGGCTGTCTCAGCAGAATCGAGCCCTAAAAAGCCTTTAGCGGTATCAGTATTTGAAAAAACTGCAGCTGAAACCACCAGAACGAAGGCAATGGCC
>CAZHLC010000475.1:0-4175 GCA_964532545.1 uncultured Leptospiraceae bacterium
GAATTCATCGGGCAGAAAGAAACTGTAGAGAACCTCAAGGTTTATCTACAGGCCGCTGCGCTGCGTAATGAGTCAATCGATCATATTCTGTTTTCGGGCCCACCGGGCCTTGGTAAAACAACTCTGGCACGCATTCTGGCCGACTCACAGGGGGCTAACTTTCATCAGGTCTCAGCCCCCAACCTGGGCCGGCCCGGTGATCTGGCCCGTGTATTAACGGCTCTGGCCGAAAAAGATATTCTTTTTCTCGATGAGATACACAGACTCAGTGCACCCGTCGAAGAAGTTTTATACTCAGCTATGGAAGATCGAGTCATTGATATTACCATGGCTGAAGGTATGGGGGCCTCAAGTGTGCAGATTGATCTGCCTGCCTTCACTCTGGTTGGTGCAACTACCCGGCCCGGGGCTTTGAGTGCCCCGTTGCGCGATCGTTTTGGTATACATCTGCGTCTTGATTTTTATGAAGAAGAAGACTTGTTAAAGATTATACTGCGGGGCTGTGATATCTGGCAGATAAATATTGAAAACGATGCGGCCCTTGAGATTGCCCGGCGGGCCCGGCGCACACCTCGAATCGCCCTGAGGTTGACCCGCCGCATTTGGGATTATGCAATCGTTGAAGGCCAGAGTGGCGAAAAAAAACCCATTAAAAAAGAGGTGGTGATTGCAGCCTTTAAGAAAATGGGCATTGATCACCTGGGTTTGACCAGACTCGATAATATGTTTTTAACCTCAATTGCCAAAAATTATGCCGGTGGCCCGGTAGGTCTGAAGCCCCTGGCAGCTATTCTGGCCGAAGACCTGGTGACTCTTGAAGATTTTGTAGAACCATATCTGGTGCGCCTTGGCTTTATCAAAAGAACCCCTAGAGGAAGAATGCTTGACAAAAAGGTTTACGAGCATCTAAATATCAGCAGAAACGAATCTGGTGGTCTCTTTGATTAAACTTGGTATTAAATTTATTGCTCTATCTATGTTTCTGGTTTTATCGGGTGAGGCCTTTGCCCGGCAATTTAACTTTGTGAATCACTACACAGTAGCCCAGCACCACGACCATGAACTTGATCACGAGGGCGAAGAAGAAGAGCCCTATACTGAATCTAAGGCCAGGCGCAGCGAAATTGTATTCTTGCTGGCCTTTCCCTTTGTGGTGCTCTCAAACGTTCTTATTGTAGGCACTGCGTATTTTGCAGCCACTAAAGATTCAACTTTTGAAATGCCCCCAGAAGCCCTGGCCTTTATTGCGGCTTCATCTCTGATAACCACCATTGTGGTTACATATGACGACTATACCAAGGCATGGCCTGATAAACCTGTTTCAGAGAAGAAAGGGGCCCGGGTCAGAATGGCCTATCATTACCGGTTTTAACAAGCCGCAGGCCTAGGCGTTAATGTGGCGTCGCATGTTGATATTCAGTAGAATGCCCAGAGACACGAAGCTGATCAACATATTAGAACCGCCATAGCTCACAAAGGTCAGGGGTACCCCCGTTACCGGAAACAAGCCCATGGTAATACCCGTATTGATTATTATATGAAAGAAAAAGGTCGTGGTTATTCCGCTGGCGAGCAGGGCCCCGAAATCATCTTTTGACTGTATGGCAATAGTTGCCCCCCTGAACACAATTCCGAAAAGCAGCAGCAGGGTAACTACCGAGCCAACAAAACCGAGTTGCTCACCAATCACTGAAAAGATAAAATCATTAAACCACTCTGGCAAAAACGGAGTGTCGCCCCGGGTCATGTCACCTTCACCGGGGCCTTTGCCGGCCAGTTGGCCTGAGCCCAGGGTGATCAACGAGTGACGTAATTGGTAGCCGGCACCCCGCTTGAATTTTTCTGGGTTTGCAAAAGAAACAATACGCTCGACCTGATGAGGTTTAAAATTTACAAATTTGCGAAAAGCAAACGAGGCCAGAAGCGATAGTGCGATAATAAGGCAGACTTTGGCCGTGACTTTCATCCAGCCGCCGCGGGTCATGAAGAAGCCTAATAGCCCCAGGCCATACAGGGCTGCGCTTACCAGAATGCTGATGAACATGGCCAGATCACTGCGCAGATAATCACGGAATATATTAGGCTCAGTGGCCTCAATCTGAGCCACAGTCTGTTTGAACTGGGCAATGTTTTCAGGAACTGAAATGGTTTTAAGGGCCCACTGTGCCAGATTGCTTGCAGGCTTGGTGGTTTTGGCCAGTTCTGGGTTCGCTATGTACTGCCATACTTCAAAGTTCAGAATACGAACGGCATCGGCGAGTTTGTAGTTGGTTTCTTGTAATGACTTAATGATGTCATCGACCATAACAAAGTTGAGATACTCAAGATACATGGGAATAAACAGACTCGAAAAACCGATGATCGCCAGACCCAGAATAACAGAGATATTGGCGCCGCCAATGAACAGCAGCATAAAAAGAATGGGTAGAATCAAAACTGCATAACCCAGGTCGGGCTGAGCAGCAATCAGCAGCAGTGGCAGAGCTGTCATCACAAAGGGAATAATCAGTTCTTTGAATTTACCAATTTCAGTTTCTTTTAAAACCAGATATTTGCTGAGGGCAATTACCAGCGCCAGTTTCATAAACTCTGCAGGCTGAAAGCCAAAACCGAGAATACGAATCCACGAGCGGGCGCCCTTAACCTTTGTTCCAATAAAAGGAATCAGCACCAGAATAAGCAAGGCTACACCTATGGCATAAATAATAAAAGCATAAGAACCCAGGCTCTGGTAGTTTGTAAACGCCAGGGTAAACATCACAATCAAACCAATAAACAGCCAGACCAGGCTCTTCATAGCCTTGTCTTCACCCAGTTCTGAGCCACCATAGAGAGTGAATATGCCAATAAGTGAACACAGCACCGCCAGAATGATGGTGAACCAGTCAAGTCGGCCGACGGGTAGATTGAGTTTAGGGGGTTGCATACTTTTTGGGTTTTTTCTTCAGAATGCGGTTGTATTCTGCAAAAACTTTCTGGGCCACCGGGGCTGCACCGACCGCACCACCTACACCCCGTTCAACAAACACTCCCACCACGATGATGTCATCAAGGGGGCCTTCAAAGGGGCCGTAGCCAATGTACCAGGCGTGCTGGCTCTTTTTATTAAATCGTTCGTTTGAACGCGTCTGCACCGTGCCGGTTTTACCGGCAATGGCCATCAGATCACGGCGACGCAGTACACCACTTGTTGTGCCCTGGGTCGTCACAGCTCTTATACCCTTGCGCACAGCTTCAAGGGTTGACCTTGAAATGGGCAACTCATAGAGTATTTCAGGTTGAATACGCTCTTTAATGCGGTCATTCTCTGCAAAGCGAACTTCTTTTACCAGGTGGGGGCGATAAACAACCCCACCTGAAGCGATCGCTGCATAGAAGTTCACCAGACCGATGAGGGTGGTTTCAATAAAACCCTGGCCGATGCTGAGGTTCACAGTATCACCATCATACCAGCGCTGGTTGTAATATTTTTCTTTCCAGAGTGGGGTGGGCACAAAGCCACTTATTTCTGAGGGCAAATCAATACCCGAAGGCTGATCAAGGCGAAAATAGCGTGCGTATTTAATGATGGGTTCGGCCCCGATTTTATATCCCAACTGGTAAAAGTATACCGAACAGCTCATGGCAATGGCAGTAGTCAGATTATGGCGACCATGATGGCGCCAGCAGTAGTAGGTCGAATCAGGAAAGCCCTTGTACGTACTTTTCAGAACAAACTTGCCCGGGCAGTGATAGGTCAAATCAGGGGTAAAACGCCGCTCTTCAAGGCCGGCCAGGCCAACCAGGGGTTTGAAGGTTGAAGCCGCCGGGTACTTGGCTGATATGGCCCGGTTTAACTCTGATTTATTTTTACGTATATCTTTGATATGGGCCCGGCGCAGCTTGCGATCAGGCGAGACTAGAATGTTGGGGTCAAAGTCAGGTTTGCTTACCAGAGCGACAATTTCACCGTTCGATGGTTTCAGGGCAATGACCGAGCCGGTTTTATCACCCAGGGCCTTATGTGCGGCCTTCTGCACATCATAATCAATCGTAAGTATCAGATTGTTACCAGGAAGAAAGTTCTTCAGCACGCGCTGCTGCTCAACCTTGCCCCGGGCTGTCTTAATCTGCACAATCTCGCCGTCTTCACCCCGCAAGATTCGGTCATAGTATTTTTCAAGACCGTTTTTGCC
>CAZHLC010000476.1:0-4171 GCA_964532545.1 uncultured Leptospiraceae bacterium
CACTGACAGGTGCAGATTCAACCGCGGCCGCAGCTGGTGCTTCAAAAGAAGGTGTCGCCTCTGGTGCTGCACTTACCCGCTCTTGAGGTACATCAAACTGATAAGCGCCGCTATCTGGCTGAGTATCAAAAGCCCAGGTATCGGTTGGCGCCTCACTGGTCTCAGATAAAATACTGCCTTCAGTAAACTGCCACTCATCGCCCACAAACTCGGTTGCAGCCGAGCTGCCACCGCCCTCTTGAAAAGACCAGGTTTCTTCTGAACCCGCACCAGCCTCACTGGTGTCAGATTCTTCAAAACCCCAGACTGCATCAGAAGCTGAGGCCTGGGCCGAGCCATTGCTGCTACCGGCAAAAGACCATTGATCAATGGTAGGGTTTGCTTCTGCTACAGCGGCAGAAGCCTTGCCCTCAAAGTTCCAGCTTTGAGACATCAGGCCCTGCCCGATCAACCCTGGTTAGCGATATGCTCGTTCAGGTTAAGCTGCACTATTACAGTGCCCATACCAAATAGAGCAAAAAACACTTCATACCATGCCATATCACGGCCATTGAGCTTATGCGACATGGCCATATAGCGCAGGTGAAAAAAGATAGTCATAACACCAAATGAGGCCAGCGAAAGCGCTACCACAGTTAATGGATCATCTTTAAAGCTTTTGGCCACGCGGGCGAGCCAGATAAAACCATATATGCCGAAGGTGCATAAGGTTAAAAAGAAAAGAATTAATACATTCATCTTCATATCTTTCATTTTACATCCCCCTTAACTCAGCGAAAAGCTCGGATACTTTTCTTCTAGCCCGAGTGCGTACAGGTTAATACGGGCCCCATAGCGCATCACGCCGACCCCGAAATTATAGGTCGCATCCATCCATTGGCCTGTGAATAGAATTACCACGAAACCAATGCCATACATAAAATAAAAACCTATGGCCAGAATGAACATGTAAAGATAGTGCGGAACCAGCAACACATGTACAAAGCCGATGAGCCTGAGAATGCAGTAACCGCGAGAAACCGCTTCTGGTACTGAAGTCTTCAGTTCGAAGTTCTCATCGTTGGCTTCTTTATAGATATCAATATTCGGAACAGGCTCAATAAAACCCAGAATTGCCAGATTCGCCTTGGTATTCCACTTCTGAAATCTGACAACAAAGTCGGTCAAATCGTAATGGCGCCGCCCGGTTAAAAAACCCAGCAGCATGTTCAACTGTGCAACAATCAGGGCTGCAAAGGTGTAGCCACTGATTAAAACAAAATGCACGATATAGATAATATAGTACACACCAAAGGCACGCAGCCAGAAGTTCAGCTTGCTGTAGCTTGCTTGTTTGTGTACATCAAGGGTCATTGTCTCCATTAAATCCCTCCCAAAATACTTAGACCCCATCTAAGCGAGTTCATCTTTAACGTCAATGACTTTCAGAGAATTTTTCTGAAAAACGCTTCACAGCCAGTAAAGATTGAGGCAGCTAACACCGTTGGCCCAGCATAAATTTTTTCAAGTTGATGTTTTCACCGATAAACCCTTTCTGGGCAATCCCGTTGCGGCGGTTTTTGATGCCGATGAGCTGACAGCGCCACAAATGCAGCAGATCGCCCACTGGGCCAATCTTTCTGAAACAATCTTTTTTCAAAAAAGCGAGACAGCCGATTACAGGCTGCGCATATTTACCCCCAACAATGAATTACCATTTGCCGGCCACCCCACTATTGGTGGGGGCTGGGCTGCAGTACAAGCCGGGCTGGTCAATTCGCAGACCTTTACCATGCAATGTGGGGCCGGCATAGTTATGCTGCAGCAAAAGCCCGGTGGTGTGATCATGGCTGAAGTTCCCCCGCCTGAATTATCTATTAAAGAAGTAAACCCATCATTACTGCAAGACTCGTTTCATAATCTCAAAATAGCAGACCCTGTTGTGATCAATGCAGGCCCTAAATGGATAGTTGGCCGCTGTGAAAACCAGCAGGCATTGTTGGCCCTGAAGACCAAGCGGGGGCCATTGGTTGAGCTAAGCAGGCAAGTCGGTGCAGTGGGGGCGACTCTCTATGCCATTATCGATGAGCACAATATTGAGGTTCGCTCATTTGCCCCGGCTGAGGGCATCGATGAAGACCCGGTCTGTGGCAGTGGCAACGGTTCGGTAGCTTTTCACCTGCATAGTTATGTACCAAGCGCGGTAAAAGCCGACTATACAGCCCATCAAGGGCAGTGCCTGGGGCGCGCCGGCCAGGTACTGGTCGAACGCAGTGATGGTAAAATCAGCATTGGCGGTAATTCGGTTGTAACAATCGACGGAACTATTGACGTATAAAAGAAATGACAGAGCGGCACAAGGGTCTTGAAGTCATATACTGTGCAGACAAGCGGGCCTTCAATAAGTGGCTCAACCAGAATCACGGGCAAGAAGAAAGTATCTGGCTCAAACTGGCCAAGAAGGGCAGCCAACAGAAATCACCTTCTTATGAAGAAGCCCGTGAGACCGCCATTGCATGGGGGTGGATAGATGGCCTGGTTAATGCCCTTAATGATAACTTTTATCTGATTAAATTCAGCCTGCGCCGTAAGAAGAGCAAGTGGTCAAAAATCAACCGGGGCATTGCCGAAGGTTTAATCGAAAAGAACAAGATGAGAAAAAGCGGCCTGGCGCAGGTTGAGGCAGCCAAAGCCGACGGCCGATGGCAGGCCGCCTATGACTCACCTTCGCAAATGAAAGAACCAGCCGACTTTCTGGCGGCCTTAAAGAAAAACAAAAAAGCCAAAGAGTTCTACCCCACCATCTCAAAGGCCAACCGCAATACCATGCTCTACCAGATTCAAGATGCGAAGAAAGAAGAGACCCGCCAGCGACGTATTAACAAATTCATAACCATGCTGGCAGAAGGCCGGGCCAGCCAGTGATGAACGAGTGGTGGCTCGATGGCGCCCTCGAACTGGCAATTTTTGCTGCCTTATTTGCCTATCTCTTCTATTTTTTTCTTATGCGGCGGGTTGCGAAGAAAGAAGCCATTGCTGTGGTACACAGTGCCGCCTTTGAAGACGACAACTGGAATGCCGAAACCTTGAAAGATTTGGTTAAACAGAAATTCTCTGCTTTACAAGCCTCTCGCTCAACAAATGATATTGGCACTATCAAAGAACTTCTGCATACAGATTTTCATCAGCACTATCTAAAAGGCGTAAATAAGTACGCTGCAAAGAACCAGTTTAACCGCATAAGTAACATAGAGATTGACCAGATCGAATTCGTACAGGCCCACAATGCCAGTGATGACGGTCTTGATCGCTTCACCGTTCATATTGACGGCTTTCTTGATGATGAAATCGTCGATGACTCAGGCAAGGTTATAGAGAAAAACGGCGACCGGGTGGGTAGAAGCTGGCGGCAGCTAGATGAGTACTGGCAGTTTAGCCGGGCCGGTTCAGACTGGTTAATTAAAAATATCACTGAAAATAAAAATTCTCTGAGCCAAATCAGCGCCGACCAGCAAGAGATGGCTGATGGTGATTTTGCTATTGAACAACAGAAGTTAAAAAGAAAAAAAACTTTTTACCGTTTAAAGGCCCTGGGCCTTACCACATTACTTACTGCGCTGTTATACCTTGGCCTGCTTTTTCTGCTCAATCAGTGAACTTCAGCGCCGAGGCGCTTCATCAAAGAGGTTAACTCAGTTTCAACCTGGTTTTTAAAGGCACCGTGGGTAAATGAAATCTTTTCATTAGCCTTTTTCGCAGTAAAGCCATCACCATTTTCTTCAATACCATAATAGATATGGCTGGTGCCCAGCTGCGAAAAGCTGATATGTATCTGGTCGGGTTTTGATTGTTCAAATTTAACAATGCCCTTGAGGGGGCCCATGTTTAATGACCGGCGTACCTTGGTGGCAAATCTTTCGGCAGAGATACCGGCGACTGAGAAACTTTGCATAACCTGATCAAAGAAGAAATGACAACTGCGTCAACAACTCTTTTTTAACACCAACTGGCCCGCTCAGTGGGGTTCTCTAAGAGTTCTTTTACATTGGCTTCAAGCACCCTGTAGCCCACATTACCATAAAGCATCTGCCGGCCCTCGTTGAGTACATACGTAGGGCTACCGGCCACCCGGTGCTTGTCTCGCAACTCTATGTCTTCAAGCATGGCGGCCATGGCCTGCCCGTTTTGCAGC
>CAZHLC010000477.1:0-4118 GCA_964532545.1 uncultured Leptospiraceae bacterium
AGTAAGCGAAGCCCTTGAAATACCAACTATTGGTATTGGCGCTGGGGCAGGTACCGACGGCCAGGTGCTGGTGCTGCCCGACATGCTGGGCCTCAACCCCGACTTCAATGCCCGTTTTGTTCGCAAATTTGCAGATTTGGCAGATGATGTGATTAAGGCAGTCGAAGATTATTGCGCCGGTGTGCGCCAGAAAGAATTTCCTTCTGACCAAGAAAGCTTTTAGCTTGATTGAAAATAAGTTGCCTTATTGATTAGGCCCGAGCTTTTAACCTGTGCGAAAAAGTTTCTTTTTCATAATTTCACTTCTTTTTCTTTTGAGCAGCTGCCGTGAAAAAAATCTAAACACGCTGTTTCTTGACCCCCTTGAACGTAACAAAGAAGGTTACGTAGACCAGAACACTTTTCAGGTGCTGGCCGAAGCCACGGCCTTCGATATTTCAGAATTTGATAACAATCGCAGCAAATACCTGCCCCTTGATATTAAGGGTGATTTTGACCAGCAGGCCCTCGATGACTACAATGCCGAACTCAAAGAAAAGAAATTAAGCAAGAGAAAAATACGAAAGCTGCCTCTTAATGAACGCCCTCTTAAATACCTGAGAGTTCTTGAAACCCGGGTTGAAAATATTCCCGATGAAGCTCTGGCACTCTCTGATCTTGATAAACGCCTGAAGCTGGCCGCCACCCTCAACAAACGGTTTTTTAATCAGGCCTGTCGCCATGCACTTGTTCGGGCCCTCTATCGCTGGTATGTAATATCTGCACCACAGGCCATCTCGGCACCCTACCTCAATTGGGAATCTAACCTCGCCTCATACCGGCGCGTCAAAAAGAAAGATAAAGTTGAGCCGGCTAAAAAATCAGATTTGCCCCTGCTCACAGACTTCAGCAGTCTAAACTTCCCCCCTAAAATTTACTTCAGTCAAGAGAAACAGCGACTCAAATATCTCTCTGAGAGACTTGATAAAGAAGATTTCAGTTATGAAATTATTGATGAAGCCCAGCACGACCCGGCCTATTTCAGCTGCAAGGTTGCCATACATATAAAAAAATATGACATCTTGTTTACTTATCGCCATCTTTCCAATTAATGTATCGTTTCAGCTACAAGAACCTGACGGTTGACAGTATTTCAGTAGGGGGTATTGAAACCTGCTACGTTCTACCCCACTACAAGGTAGCTTTTGACGCGGGTAAATGCCCTGAGCCCCTGATTGATATACCTAACCTTTTTCTTACCCACGGCCACCTTGATCACGCAGCCGGGGTACCTTATTTTCTCAGCCAGCGCAGCCTGCGCAACCTGGGGCCTGCCCACATCTATGTGCCTGAAGGTCTGCAGGCTCCGCTGCAGAAAATCCTCAAACTGTGGCAAGAGATTGAAAACTTTGAATATCCTGTAAAAATTGAGCCCCTGGCCTGGCATGAACGGGTTGAAATTCGCAAAGACCATTTTGTACAGGCCCTGCCCTCATACCACCGGGTACCCTCACAGGGCTATGTGTTGCTGCATAAAGTTACCAAGCTGAAAGAAGACTATGTTGGTCTGCCGGGCCGTGAGATTCAGCGGTTGAAAAAAGAAAAAGAGATTTTTGAAACCAAAGAACTGCCCCAGTTCTGTTTCTCGGGCGATTCGACCATCGAGTTCGTGCTGAATAACGAGTTAGCTGCTAATTCGCGGGTACTGTTTCTTGAATGCACCTACATTGATGACAAACGCCCGGTTGAGCGGGCCCGCAAATGGGGTCACATTCATCTTGACGAAATTATTGCCAATGCCAGCGCCTTTAACAATGAAAAACTTGTACTGGTACACTTTTCGCGCCGGTATGGGCCCCGGGCCATTAGAGAAATACTTGCCGAAAAATTACCCGACTCTCTCAAAGACAGGGTTGAGATACTGTTTGCCCGCAAAAAGCCGGTTACCACTGCTTGAAGTTTTCTTCGAGCAGGTCGCGGGTGTTTTCTGGGTGATAATCTTGAAATTCAACCCGTAGCTTTGTATCACCGAGAAAGCCAAATACTCGATAATGCTCATGTACCAGCCGTACGTACATGCGGTTGCCAAGTTGCTTCTGTTGTTTCTCAACAGAATTTTGCTGGGTTAGGATATTTATCAACTGGTCATTAGTTGGTTCTTTAAAGACATAGTCGCGCACCCCGTCTGAATGCAGACAATCTTTAACCAGCTTGCAGATAAACTGCACGTTTAACCAGGGGGCCAGACCATGCGGCGCCCACCGAGCAGGTGGCAGTGAATATAATCAACAGTCTGGCCACCATTTCGATTATTATTAAACACCAGGCGATAACCATCTTCAGTAATACCAAGTTGGTCGCCGACTTTCTTTGCTGTGGCCAGAATTCGGCCCAGGGTCTCGGTGTCGGCCTCGGTCGATGATGCGACATTTACAATTTTCTTTTTAGGAATAATTAATACATGAACAGGGGCCTGGGGGTTTATATCATTAAACGCCAGAGTGTAATCATCTTCATAAACCTTATCACAGGGTATCTCACCCGCGATCATTTTATCAAAAATAGTATTTTCGCTCATATGAACAAGTGCGCAAAGAGCTGTTCAACTGGTACAGTGTTTTTAGCCCGGGCTGTGTCTTTTAAAGATCACTTTTCAAGACAGGCTAAAGCCTATTCTGCCGGGCGCCCAACCTATTCACCCGGGCTTTTCAGTTATCTTGCAGGCCTCTGCAAAAATCACAACACCGCCTGGGATTGTGCAACAGGCTCTGGTCAGGCAGCGGTACTGCTGGCAGACCACTTCAAGAAAGTAGTTGCATCAGATGCCAGCGGCGGGCAGATCGAAAATGCTTCGCGAGAAAAGGCAAACATAGAATACGCAGTGTTCACTGCTGAACAAACCCCTCTGGCTGATCAGTCAATAGATCTTATTACGGTAGCCCAGGCATTACACTGGTTTGACCATGCTGCGTTTTTCAGTGAAGTTCGAAGAGTGTTGCGGCCCGATGGCATCTTTGCTGCCTTCAGCTATAAACTGCATCAAGTTTCTGCAGAGGTAGACAAGATTGTTTTCAATTTCTATGAAAACATTGTGGGCCCTTATTGGCCACCTGAGAGAAAGCTTGTCGAAACCTCTTACAGCACAATTAAGTTTCCCTTTGAAAAAATAGACAGCCCGCCCTTTAATATGCAACTGCAGTGGTCGAGCCGCCAAATGCTGAACTATATGCAAAGCTGGTCAAGCGTGCAGCGATACATCGATGAGCACGGGCAGAACCCCATTGAACAACTTGAACCCGAGATACTGGCCTGCTGGCCTGAAGATGAAGTGCGCCAAGTCACCTGGCCCTTTGTGCTGGTGGCTGGCCGGGCCGAAAATTTTACACTCTAGCCGGTTCTTTTAAAGCCTACCACAGTTATGTCATCATGCTGGTCAGCCCCGCCAGAAAACCTGTCTACTTCGTCATATATTCTGTTTATCAGATCAGAAAGTGAAAGACTGGCAGCGTTCTTAGCAACCAGCTCAATTAAACGTTCTGTACCAAATTCTTCACGGTTGCGGTTTCTTGCCTCTGTGACCCCGTCAGTATAGAATAAGGCAAGGTCACCTTCTTTTAGAGGAAGTTTAAACTCGGTAAAAACATCAGCCAGGGGGCCCTTGTAAAAAATGCTGGGTTCATCGGTAGCTGATGACCCCAGAATTGTACCTTCGGCATCAAAAGTTGAAACCATTTGCTGGTCATGGCGGTAGATAATAATCGGGTCATGGCCGGCACCGGCGACTGCCAGCTCACCGGTTTCAGAGTTCCAACGGGCAATGATACCGGTCATGAACTTTGAGGCATCAGAGTTCTCAAATATAAAATCATTCAGGGCAAGCAGCAGCTTTTTCAGCGAACGATAAAGCCCGGCCAGAGAATGCAGAAAAGTACGTACCATAACCATAATCAGGCCGGCCGGTACACCCTTGCCCGAAACATCGCCCAGCACAATCAACAACTGGGTCGCAACCTCTTTACCATCGATCTGTTCAGCCTTAATGGGTATAAAATCAAAGTAGTCGCCGCCAATGCCCTTGGCGGGTTTCATTGCCCCGTGTACGTCTAGCCCCTGTACCTGGGGCATCTGTTGTGGTGTCC
>CAZHLC010000478.1:0-4112 GCA_964532545.1 uncultured Leptospiraceae bacterium
CTGGTAAAGACGACTAATGTAAAAAAAGGTAAAAGAGCAATTCAGCTGGCAGGGGGAACCTACCACCGTCTGTTAAAACCGCTGGGCCGTAGAAAAACGATTCGCGGTGGCATCAGTGCCAAATCAATTGAACATAACGGCCAGGGTGTTTTCTTTGCCCAGAATATGATGTACCGCCACACCATAACCGTATATGACCGTGATTACAAAAAGATTAAAACCATTCGCGACCGGGTAAACCTTGCGAAGCTTGGCTTTAAGAATATTAAGTCGAAGGTTAAGGGGGCCCCGGTTGAGATGTCGTTTACCAGTGGTGGCAAATTCGGCTGGGTTACCCAATATTCAATGTATGGTGGCCCGTTTAAAAATCCGGGTCGCGATAAATGTAAAAAGCGAAAAAAGATTCACCGCAGTTTTATTTACCGGGTCAGTACCGAGACCCTGAAAATAGACAAGGCCATCAGGGTTGGCAAGGTGCCCAAGGCCATCTCGATTTCAGCTGATGAGCGCTATGCCTTTGTGTCTAACTGGTGCGGGTACGATGTAAGCATTGTCGATCTGAAGCTTGAAAAAGAAATTAAGCGCGTCAGAGTTGGCAAGTATCCCCGTGATAGTGTACATGATGTGGCACGCAACCGCCTGCTTGTCTCAGTGATGGGCTCTACCAGGCTGGCCAGCATCGACCTTAATACCTACAAGGTTCGTTACGTGAATGTGGGCCTGGGGCCCAGAAGGTTACGTTTGAGCCCCGACGGGCGCTACCTTTATGTATCAGTAAAATGGAGCGACCGGGTAGCCAAGCTAGATGCTGCAACCCTCAAAACGATCAAAAAGGTCAAAAGTGGCGACGGCCCGGCCAGCATGGCGCTGACGCCCGATGGGCTCTTTCTTTACGTGGTGAATTATTGGTCGGCGACTCTGAATAAAATTCGCACCAGAGATATGAAGGTTCTTAAAACGATTAAAACCAAACCCAAATCGGTGGGCCTCACCTACGATGCAGAAACCGACCGGGTATGGGTTTCGTGCTATTCTGGTTATATTCTGGTATATCAGGGCTGAAAACGGCCTTAACGCGCCTTTCTCATATCAAAAATTACGATTCTTGACCTTTTAGGGCAGCAAGTTTCATAATCTTGAGCGCCCCCAGGCCGCAAAAAGCCTATATTACGAGTACAATTTAAAACCACCCAAAGTCACACACACAAAAAGGCCCCCAAAAGGGGCCTTTTATTTTTATAAGGTCGTACCCTTTAGAGTGCATATTTTGCCTGCCACAATGAGCCGTTTCTACAGCCTGCACCCATGATAGAAGACCGAGCCATTGTACCTACCCGCCTAGCCGATTTAGATACCCAGCGGCACGTCACCAGCCGTACCTATGAGATGGCCGCATGGCAGGGTCGCTATCAGCTTCTGCTAAATAACGGCTTCACTCTGCAGCAAATGTATGATGATCAAACGGTAATTACCCCGGTTAGCAACTACTGCAAATTCTATCGCGAGCAACAGCCGCCAGCCCAGCTCAATGTGCATACAAGGGCCTATATTGGCAAAAACGATCAGGTATATTGGCTGCAAGAAATCTATAATAATGAGAAACTCGATGATTTGGCCTGTCGGGTAATCACCATGACTAAGGCCAAGAAAGCGAAAAAGAAATTCAAACTCTTTGAACAAGAGCCTGATTTTGAATCGCCTAAAGCCATCGAGATCAAAGGCGCAGGTGATATGGCAACTCTCTTGAAAAAGCCAAAGGCCTTTAACGGTTCTTGTAAGCGAGTGGTATCAGACTATAACATGCTGTTTTCTGAAAGAGGCCCCTTCTTTACTTACGCCCCAGGCACCATCTGGCGTATTTTTGAAGAGGGTCGCTGGGCCTTTGGCACCGCCATTGGCTTTGGCCTGAAGCAGATTCAACAATTAGACACCACCACCTTTTTTACGGGGGCCACCTATCATTTTGCCAAAATACCAGAAGCTGGCAGCCAGCTGAAAGTGTACACCTGGGTTGAAAAAGTTGATAAGATTCGCTGCTTTCTGCGTCAAGATGTCACCATGAAAAATGACAGCAAGGTTTTGATGTCAATTCGCGAAGAGCAGTTGATCGTAAGCCCATCAAAACGCCGGCCTAAAAAGGCACCGAAAGAATGGATGAAGTTAACCGGTGCTTACACAGAGAAGTGAGCTGATCGCCATCTTCTGGGCATAACCCTGCTGTCTCATAGACAGAGACTCTTCACTTCGTTCAGAGTGACTGCGTGTCTACTCTTAACACTTACAGTCACTCTGAGGCCGTAAGGCCGAAGAGTCTCGGTTTGGTAGGTATTATGGTTTTTAAAAGCACTAAAGCGTTGCGATAAAATCTTTTAAACGCTCAAGATAATAACTTTCGCCCCGAATGCTGTCGATCATCAGGCTGCCCTCAATGGCTGTTAGAATAACGCCTGCCAGCATATTGGCTTCGTTCTCACCCTTGCCCATTTCGGTTAAACAGGCTTCGACCCATGAAAAAAGACTTCCGAAGAACTTCTCAACCCGGTCGCGAGTCTGCTCACTGATGTAGGCCGACTCAGCCGCCAGAATGCCAGCGGTGCAGAGGCGATCTTCAATGTGTTCATGAATCATATCAATCAGGGCATTGAGTTTTTCTTTGCCACCTTTGATGTCTTCGGTGCGCTGGGCCAGCAAAGCAAACATACCTTCGCTATATTGTTCTGCAATGGCATCGATTAAATCATCTTTCTGCGGAAAATAATAGTGTACGCTCGACGATTTGATTCCCAAAGATTTAGCCAACTCGCGAAAGCTGAGACTGCCAACACCCCGTTCTTGCAGCAGGCGGTTGGCCAACTCGATAATCTCAGCTTTTTTACCCACGAGCGTGGCTATACCTCTGTAGCAGCCTTACAAGGCCTTTTCAATGTAATGGGCGTGCACTAACTCGTTCAGGTTTTTCAGCTTAAGGCGAACCCGTTTTACACTGCTGGCCTGCTCTTTCACCTGTTGAAACAGTCTATCTGCAATGAGAATACCGCCAGGGTTGCAGGCCTTCTGCAGCCTTGCAGCAATGTTCACTGAGTTGCCAATCAGGGTGTTATCGCGGCGGTTCAGCCCGCCAACATTGGCCCTGATGGCGTGGCCTGCATTGAGGCCCATGGTAAAATTCAGAGTGAGCTTCTGGGCACGCAGCCGTTCGGTGTTCAGATCATCGAGCAAATCGCGTATCTTCAAAGATGCTTTAACCGCGTCTTCGGCTTTGTGAAAGATGCAGAACAGTTGGTCACCAACAAACTTATCGATATCGCCATTGGCATCTATAATCACATCAACAATGGGTTTAAAATATGTATTCAGCAACTCAACGGTACCAGACGGCCCCAGCTCTTCACTGAGTCGGGTAAAACCTACCACATCTAAGAAGAGGTAAGTAGCATTCATCTCTTCGTCGGTTATTTCAAGGCCACCGTTCTCAACAGTGAGGTCGGCCTTCTGCCATACGCTCTTCGAGGTATACTTTTTGATGAGACTTTCAAGGGCCACTGCTTTGCGGGTTGTCTGGGCCAACTCACCCAGGTTATGACGCAATTCAATCTGAGACATTTCCTGCCGTGCCAGCACTTTCAGTTGCTTCAGTTGTTCTTCTTTTATCTCACGGGGTTTAGAATCGAGAATGCAGAGAGTGCCTAAATTAAAACCATCGCGGGTTTTTAATGGGGTGCCTGCATAGAAACGCATACCCTTTTCTTCTGCAGCCAGATTGTCTTTAAAGCGCTCATCGGTATGGGCATCATTGACTACCAGGCCATCATCATTAAGAATTGTGTAAGAACAAAAGGCCCCCTGCCTGGGCATTTCTGTCGCCTCAATACCCACGGTTGATTTGAGAAACAGGCGGTCTTGATCTACCAGGCTGATAAGGCTTACAGGTGTACCGCAGATTTCAGCGGCTAGTTTAGCTAGATCATCAAAGAGCTCTTCTTTTTCGCTATCAAGAATGTCAAAGCGCTGCAGGGCCTGCAGGCGCTGGTCTTCATTCACAGGTTGTGGTGTTTCTATGGTTGTTTGCATTTTCTCCTCCCAGAGTCTATCTAGTGATAGATAGAATATAG
>CAZHLC010000479.1:0-4093 GCA_964532545.1 uncultured Leptospiraceae bacterium
CGGAAGTCTCTTCTTAGTCATTGAAATTTACCAGACCGTAATAATCAGTCTTTATTCTTTTTCTCTTTGAGTTGTCTGATTTTTTCAAGAGCTTTCGTTCGGGGGTCATTTTTTTTCTCGAGAATTTTTTCTTTGCGTTTCTCAAACTCTGACTGCTGATCTTTTTTAAATTTTTTCAGAGATTCTTTATTTTTCTCTTTCTGTTTTTTAATGAGATCTTTGTTCTTTTCGACCTGCTTTTTAACCCCTTCGATGTTCGAGGCTTTTTTCTTGAGTAACTTCTGCTTTTCAAGCAGGTCTTCAATCATCTGTTTATTCTGCTCTTTAAGTTCAGTTACTTTTGAAAGGTCATTCAGTTGTGAGACTTCATCTTCAGAAAGGTCAGCTTCTTGCAGCTCACCGTCTTTTGACACCACAGCTTTCTTGCCCTCGTCGACCGTGACACTTTCGCCGGCTTCGTTGGCAACCTGAACTGAGCCCTCATTGACCGCAACTTTGGCAGAATCGTCTTCACTGGTTTCAGACAAAAATTCAGTGCCGCGCACGCCCGCTGTAAAGGTCTGGGTTTTAACTTGAAAGGCCTGGTCTTTTTTCAGCTTTTTCAACTTAGAGAAGATTTGCCCCCTTCGTAAGCGTATGCTTGTCTGCAGGCGACCGCTCATAGCCCTGTTGATCTGCTCAATTTCAACCTTGCTATCGGGGCCTATATTGACAACCGTTGAGGTGTTAAGATATAAATGTATGCGTGCCTTTGGCCCGGTTTCAATCACATCAGTCTCATAAATGAAATCACCCGAGGTTAGCTTACGTTCGGTTTTGCCTGAGGCTTTTACGATGCCTTTAACAAAGGTTGCCACAGCTGCTCTACTGGTCTCTGCGGTCTCTTTACATTGAATTGCGAAGAAAATGAGAATAAAAACAAATGGCAGAAATTTGCGCATGATGCTCACTAGCATCATTTTGCGTTAATGTCAAGTGAAAAGAAGCACTTGACGGTAAAAGGGGGTGCGTTTAGCTTAAAGCACTATGTTATCTGAATACTGGCAGAAGGTGGCCGGGCCATACATGAAAGAGGTTGAACATAGCAACTTGTTGCAGAAGATCTCTACGGCCTACAGCGAGCCTGGGCGTCTTTATCATAATTTAACGCACATTGAAGAGCTTCTTAGGCTGTATGAAGAGTACAGTCACCTGCTGGCTCAGCAAGAAGCAGTTTTTCTTGCCATTGTTTTTCATGATATAATTTACGATACTCACAGAAAAGATAACGAAGAGCTCAGTGCCCAGTTTGCTCTTTCTCACCTTAAACCATCGACTTTTACACCGGGGGTCGTTGGCAGGGCCTGTGAATTGATTCGAGCCACTGCATCACATCGGCCGATGTCACAAGAATTCGATAGCCTCTGGTTTCTAGATGCTGACCTGAGCATTCTTGGTGCAGAGCCTGATCAATATCGGGCCTACGCCCTTGCCATTCGAAAAGAATTCAGCTGGGTCGAAGAGAACGAATACAGAGCCGGGCGGTCTGCAGTTTTGCAGAAGTTTTTAAAGCGCAAGCAGCTGTATTTCACCGCAGAGTTTAAAGACAAACTCGAAAAGCAGGCCCGGGCAAATATCAATAATGAACTTGCCCACCTTACAGATAAGAGCGGGTCTTAGGCAAGGCCGGCCTTCTGCAGTATGCGGCTGAAGCGGCTGTTTCGCCGGCGGGTCAGTTCGTAGATGGCAGCAGAAAAGTGCTCTTGTGTTTCGGCTGCAGCGAGATACTCTTGCATGGCGGGTACGTTTACATCCATGAGTTGTTGTACAGCCTCTTGAAAATCTTCAATACCAACTGCCATTCTTCTGATCAGAAAATCATGTACCCCATCGTAATCGTGGTTTTCAAGCTTCTGTAACAGGCGTGCAATTTCACGAAGTTCCATATTATATTAGATGATAATTCTACTATATTAGGCAACTATTTCGGGTAAATTTCTGCGCTGCATAAGCTCTACTGCCTCTTTAATACGCTCTAAGCAATGTTTTTTCTTGACGGCGCAGCCTGCTAAGCCCACCGCATTTGCACATGATACAAGGTACTCCTAAATGGTTGGCTGAACTCGAGAGGCGTTTTGGCAGGTTTGCCATTCCCCAATTACAGTGGGTAATTGTGGGTTTTCCTGTTTTTGGTTTTATTGTTCTATACCTCAACCCGGCTGGGCTGGCCAAAATGGTATTGTCGCCCGAGCTGGTTTTAAAGGGTGAATACTGGCGGGTGATTACTTTTCTGGCCGTGCCTTCAGGTGAAAGCGGCAACCTGTTTTTCTTCATTATCTATGTCTGGTTTCTATACTTCGTAGCCAGTGCTCTGGTGAGCGAGTGGGGCGAGTTTAAAACCACTCTGTACTTTGTGATTGCCTGGCTCTTGAGTGTTATATTCTCGTTTGTGGCATCATACCCTCTGTATGGTATGACAGACATTGGGCTCTCAATGCTGCTGGCCCTCGCAGTTATGCACCCTGATTTTGAGATTCTACTTTTTCTGGTGCTGCCTACCAAATTGAAGTGGGTGGCACTGATTACAGTTGCCTGGGTGGCATATAAGTTTTTTAAAGCCGATACTGATTTTAAGATCTATTTATTACTGGTCTATGCGAATTATCTGTTATTCTTTGGCCCCTACCACATCGACCAGTTTCGACAGATGCAGAGACGGCGCAAGTTTCGCAACCAATGGAAGTAAACAAAGGCAGTTCTATGAAGAGATTATTACTTATTACAATATTGCTGGGGGTGAGTGCAGGCCATGCTGATTCACCTTTGACCTCAACTGATTTTTACCGGGCCTATAACGGGTTACCTCTGGTGCAGCGGGCTGCCAAGACGCGAACGCTGAGTGACACTATGAGCCGCTATCTTTCAAACCCCAAACATCCCATTGGTATAAAGGCTGCAGTGATTAACGCCCTTTCGTGGAACTCTCAGGGTAAAACCAATGCTCTCAAATACCGCCAGTTTCTGGCAACCCGCTATAAAACCAGTGGGCGCATGTTGAACCTTACCCAGCTTAATTCGCATGAGTTGTTCAGTCTGGGCTATATGAGCGCCATGGATGATTACCGCCGCCCAGCCCGGGGGCTGCGCATGCTGCAGAAGGCCCGCGAAAAAAATGCCCGCAGCTACACTATTGCCATTGTCACCGCACTGGTACAGGCGCAGCAATCGATGGATTCTGACTGGTGTAAAACCTGGTATGTAACCCAGCAGGTGAAAGAACAGGCCGGCCTTAATCGCGACCTGCGCGAAGGGGCAATTAAAATAATCTTTGATTATATGGCCCTTTACAAGAAGTACTGCGATCGCTGAATGAAAGCACCTCTGGTACCCCGCGAGTTGCTGTTTGGCAACCCTGAACAGGTTTCACCCCAGCTTTCACCCGATGGTAAGATGCTGGCCTATATCGCGCCCGATGAGGGTGTACTCAATGTCTGGCTGAGACCTGTTGACTCAGACGAAGCCCGGGCCGTTACCAAAGACCGCCACCGGGGTATTCGCAGCTATTTCTGGGCACGTAACAATAAACACATTCTGTATATTCAAGATAAAGACGGTGATGAGAACTGGCACCTTTACAAAGCCGACATCAGCAGCCCCGATGTTAAAATTGAGAACCTGACCCCCTTTGAGGGCGTGCAGGCCCGGGTTGTGGCCACCGATTATGAGTATGAAGACACGGTTCTCGTCAGTCTGAATAAGCGCGATGCACGTGCCCATGATGTCTATCGACTTGATTTGAAAACCAACGAGCTTGAGCTGATTGCCGAAAACGAGGGCAATGTGATCAGCTGGTTTACTGATTTTGATTTACAGGTACTTGGCAAAACAACCGCCCTTGAAGATGGGGGTTATGCCTTCAGTCTGCGTGCCGCTGAAGATCAAGCCTTCAGCGAGTTTATTCGCTGGCCCTTCGAAGAAAACAGCAGTGCAGCCCTGACCTTTTCACCAGATAAAAAAAGTATCTATGTGCAAGACAGCCGTGACCACAATAGTCTGCGTCTGCTGAGCATTGACATTGAAAGCAAAGAGCAACGCACTATCGCTGAAGACCCCA
>CAZHLC010000480.1:0-4089 GCA_964532545.1 uncultured Leptospiraceae bacterium
TAAAGTTTTGTTCTCGAAGGTGGCCCCGATTGTGGGTATAGAGTGCACGGTATAATGAGGGGTGATATTTATACCGTAGAACTCATTGTTTTCATAGGGGGCCAGCTCGATGAACTCAAAACAATCATGAAATACCGACTCGGGCTGGCCGCTCATTAAGGCCAGTTTTCGTATAGCCATCCAGTAGATTTCTTTGGTGCCCAGAAACTTGGTACGGTCACTGAAGCCCAGTAAAGGAAACATATTGCAGTGATCATCGTGAATATGACTGAGAAAAATCGACTTCACCTGGTGACGCGAAATTCCCCGGGCATCAAGCGAATGCTGCAGATAGGGCACACAGTCGATGAGCATGTAATCTGAAAAATAATTCAATACCAGCCCAGAACATGGTTTATTTGCAATAAAACCCGAAGCACCACCGAGCACATCAACCCCGAACTTGGCCGCAGGCTGTGGTATAAAATCAGACTTCAGATCATAGGGGGGAATTTGCGGTTCGTAGAAGTTAATATCAACGGTAGAACCTTCGACCTCATACACATTGTAATCAGTGTGTTTAATTTCAAAGTGTTCAGTGCCTGCCACCTTGCCATCAAAACTGATAAAATTGATGAAGTCATCAATCTGGTATTCATCGCCTTCATCGTTTTTAACTGAAATGGCCCGCGATTCGCGGTACAGCCCCTCATAATAGTGGCTCTGGCCGATTTCAGCATACTCTTCAAGCGAGGGCCCCAGTAGCGCCAGGCGCAGCAATTCGCGATTGTTGGCAATCTCGGCCTTGCTGCCAATAATATTCAGGCGTTTGCCTTTGAAGAAGTTACCTAATACAAAGAGAAAGTGATAAAGAGGGAACTCAGTCGAATTCTGCAAAGTTCCCTCGTGAAACTGTTTATCGGGCAGAACAATGTATTCAGGAAAATCAACCCCCTTCAGCATTAAGAACTTGATAATTTCAGGTGGGCAGCCAAATAGAACCGAGGCCCGCTCACCCCGGTATATCTTGACACCGGGAATGATTTCAATTACGGCCATATATCGATCTACAGACGAAAGAAAACAGCTAAAGTCAATACAAATTAACCATCATGCCCGAATTACCCGATTTAGTTTATATTCAAAAGAAACTTGAACCAGATATCAAAGGTGAGTTAATCAAGTCAGCTAAAGCCGAAAAACCCCTGATTGTGAGAAGCTTCATTGGTGAAGAGTATGCCCAGCAGCTGGCGGGCCAAAAGGTCAAGGCCGTAAACTTGCGCTCGCCTTTTCTGCATATTCAACTTGAAAAATACCATTTAGTACTGAACCTGATGCTGGCCGGCCGCCTGATGTTGCTTGATCAAGCGCCAAAGAAAAAAGGGTATCTCTGTTTCAGTATGATTTTTAACTCAGGCCAGAGACTGCTTCTCTACGATGAAAAGCAGATGGCCAAAATCTACATTGCCGAGAACGAGCACCTGTCACAGATACCAGCGTTCAGTACTCTGGGGTTAGATCTGCTCAGCACAGACTTTTCTCTCGAGGCTTTTCTAAAACTGCTCAGCAAAGAGCGCCGCCAGGTTAGAGTTTTCATTATGGATAAAAACAAGTTCAGCTCAATTGGCAATGCCTATGCTGATGAGATCTTGTTTAAGGCGAAAATTCACCCCAAAACCATGAGTAATAAGTTAAGCGATGAAATGAAAACTTCTCTTTACCAGGCGATTAAAGAAACCATGAGTTGGGGCATCGAAGAAGTTGAAAAAGCCGCTGAGCCCATTGAGGTGAAGGTGCGTGGTCATATGCAGGTGCGCAACCGACATGGGCAGCCCTGCCCAGAGTGCGGTACAAAAATCAGGCGCGCAGGGGTGTACGGTCATGATACCTTCTTCTGCCCAGGCTGCCAGCAACAACCAGGTAACAGTTTTATTCAATGGCAGAAAAATCAATAATCTCTTACAAAATCTTCTTGCAGCCTGTTTTCAACAGCCCGCTCTGAGCGAAACCGACGCACCAGGCTGATGGCTTCATCAGCAGACATGGCAAATTTCGTTTTTAAATAGCTGGCCGCAACCAGACCTGAGCGCCCCAGCCCACCAACACAGTGTAGCAACACATTCTTACCGGCAGAGAGTTTTTCATCAACGCTTTGCAGTAGACCCTTTAGACTGGCGGCATCGGGTATGCTCTGGTCTACAATAGAATAATGTGAAAATGATAGGCCGTTTTTCTCATATTCGCTTAACAGGTCTTTGACCCCATAGGTTTCAAGCTCATCAACAGTGATCAGCGAAACCACATGGTCGATGCCCTGCTGTTTAATACTTTTTATATCATCTTGCAGATTGCGGTTTTTATCTTTGCGCCCTGGTAGAATTGTCAGGGCCATTTTTCCCTGCAGGTTCTCAGCTGGCCATTGTAGAAAATCAAGACGCAACTCAAGGCCCTGTTTATAAAGATTTTTCAGTTTCTCGCAGAGTTTACCTGAAGTATACAGAGCCCATTTTCGCTGCAGCAGACTGCTTTCTTCAAAAGAAAGATTATGTATAGAATAGCGTAGAGCGGCCACAAAGTATTGTAGAGGGTTACGGTTGGTATCAAGCAATTCAGCGTAATACGATCGCAGTATTTTGACCGTTGCAAAGGCTTTTTCAAGTTGGGCAAAGTGTGGCTGAAACTGCGAACTTGCGTAGTTGTCTGCCAGGTCTTCAGTGTCTAACAGGGTATCAGTGAGCCTGCAGGCCTCGGCCAGCTGCTCTTCATTTTCTATCGCCGTAAAAATATACAGTAGGTCATTTTCGAGTTTAATAAGATCACGCAGAATGTGACCTCTGTGGGTGTGAAAGAAGTCGATGATCCACACATTCTGGTGGCCATCAATGAGTATATTGGCACCGTTGAGGTCACCGTGCACAAAGGCAAAGTAAAAGTTACCGTTACCCATTGTTTTCAGCTGATCAACATCATCGCGATAAAAATGATATGGATTATAGGCAGTAATAGCAGAGGCTATCTCGACCTGTTCAGCACTGCCATCGGCACCACTGATTTCGGCGACTCTTTCTTTAACCGAATCTGCATATTTGCTGCTGAACCAGTAATACTCAAGAATATTTGCCCGCTCTAACTTTGCAGCTTCATAGAGTTTACCCAGCTGGTTGATAAAAACAGTATCTAACTTATGTTTTATCTCGCTGATTGTGTCTGTTTTACCATAAAACTTTTGAAATGATGTTACTTCATCATCAAGCATTGAAGCATAGCGGTATTTTATGGCGCCCCGGGTTTCAAGGTCTGCAAAATCAACAATGCTGGGTGCATTGTTGCCCAGCACATCTTGAATCTTTTCAAATGATGTACGCTCACGGGCAATCTGTTCACGATCACCAATCTTGATGACCGAGGGTACCTGTTTATGGCCATGAATATCGGTGCTCGAGGCCCGCAGCACAACGTTACCTGAAAAGCCACCATCAAGCACCTTGCAGTCAACCTGCTGGCTGCCCCTGAATAGATATAACAGCAACTGCTTATCTTCAGATGATAGCTTTGTGCTGATTTTGACCTTGCTGCTATCAAGGCGCGAATGCAGGCGGGCCCTGGTGAGCGGTACGGTACCGGTGAGAAAATCTGTAAATGCCCCAACTGAAGAGAACACTTTAACCCCCAGAATGTTCTCTAACTGTTCAAGTGCTATGAAGTGATTGTTACGTGATGCGCTGGCTGTGAGCGCGCTACAGACGGCCACCTGAAGATTCGAATAACGGGTAATCAAGTCATAGGCTAAGAAGGTGATTTTGGCCTCTGTCCATACTCCCATAAGGCCGACCCGCACGGGTTTATCGCTGTAATCGTTCAGTATGTCAGCCAGAGAAGTATCTACAAAATC
The DNA here is from genome assembly GCA_964532545.1 of uncultured Leptospiraceae bacterium. Taxonomy (GTDB): domain Bacteria; phylum Spirochaetota; class Leptospiria; order Turneriellales; family CAZHLC01; genus CAZHLC01. Next base: position 3,872 of record CAZHLC010000480.1, read on the forward strand.
ATTAAGGCCAGATGCGTTAACAATGTGGTGCGGCCTCTTTGCATCAATAACTTCAGAGAAAACAAAATCAGCACCCGGGGTATTCTGAATGCAGTGAGGGCCAAACTGTTTTAAGTGCTCGGCCTGTTTGGCATCGCTATCATTGTGCCAGTCTCTAATGTTAATAATGGTCAGCTGCTCTGCGGGCGTGCTGTAGGCCCAGTGCATGGTTGAATGTA